>JBAXNR010000097.1:0-15688 GCA_037133675.1 Methylococcales bacterium | reverse complement strand
ATGAGCTTTTCAAACAGTGCTTTTAATGATCATTTTATTGGCGGTTAGCTATATCTATAGCAAACTTAAGCCGCGAAATTCGCGCTGGCAAAATCCCAGTTAGCTAATACCCAAAACGCTTCCAAATATTTTGGACGCAAATTGCGAAAATCAATGTAATACGCGTGTTCCCAGACATCACAAGTCAATAAAGGCGTTTGACCTGCGGTTAATGGGCAGCCTGCATTGCTGGTGCTAACTAATGCTAAACTGCCATCGGCATTTTTAACCAACCACGCCCAACCTGATCCAAAAGTCGTCACAGCAGTTTTGGTAAATTCTTCTTTAAATTTGTCAAACGAACCAAACGTCGCGTCAATTGCTTCTGCTAATGCGCCAGAGGGTTTACCTGCGCCGCTTGGCGTTAAAGAATTCCAATAAAAGGTGTGATTCCAGATTTGTGCTGCATTGTTAAAAATGCCGCCTGATGATTTGAGGACGACTTCTTCTAATGAAGCATTTTCAAATTCAGTACCTACGACTAAATTATTCAGATTAGTGATGTAGGTTTGGTGATGTTTGCCGTAATGAAACTCGATGGTTTCTTCGGAAATGTACGGTACTAAAGCATTTTTAGCATACGGTAATTGGGGAAGTTCAAAAGCCATTTGTGTCTCCTAAATGAAAAAATAAAATGTTACAAAAAATAACCTGATTAGCAAGATTGTTCAGCTAGTACCTACTTTGATTTCTTGAATTTTTTGCTGCTTTTTTGTTTTTCTAATTTATCTATTTTATCGCTAGCATCTTCAAACGATTTAGCTGTTTGATCTAATGACTGGGTAGCACTTCCGAATGAGCTGGTGGTGTGTTCATTAGAGCTTAACTGTAAGTTGTAATTTGCTTGACTGCCCGTTGCCGCTTTTTTATCACTAGCAGAAGTTGAGGTATTGTCATCGCCAAACTCGTTATCGACATCCAAAGATGCCTGACTTTTCCCATCAGTTGCTAAATGTTCACGCGTTTGTAAATAACCTTCACGGATAAAAACATAAGGGTCTAACGCGCCCTCTTTAACAAAATCCAAGGAGCCTTGCGCATTTGCTCGCGTGTTCAGCAATGACAAAAGTTGTATTGGCGCACCGATATAACTAGAAGGATTTGCGGCTGTATCGAGTATTGAGCCTGGAATGCCGCGTGCTGTAGTCGAACCTAGCAAAGGTAGCACCAAATAAGGTCCTCTAGGCACACCCCATACCGCTAAGGTTTGCTCAAAATCTTCGTCATTTTGTTTAAGCCCAAGGTCTTGAGCTGCATCAACCAGACCACCTAAACCAAGCGTGGTATTTATAAAAAGACGACCTGCATCTTCAGCACCTTGTGCAAATTTTGCCTGCAACACATCGTTAATAATTACATCAACATTTTTTAAATTATTAAAAAAATTAAATATGCCCGTTTGTGCAAATTGGGGAGTTGCCCATTTGTAAGCATCTGAAATAGGTTTGGCAATGTAGTTATCAACGGTATCATTAAAAGTAAATACGTTCCTATTGATATTCTCATAAGGATCAGCTTTGCTTGCTATACCCCGTTGTTCAACGGCGGTTGTCGCACATCCCCCTAGGGATAATGCACCGATTAATAGTGCTAAGGAAGTTTTTAGTATTTTACCATTACCGCTGTGTAGTCTATTCATTACCATAAAACCTATAGTTATTCTCTTAATTTTTAATTATCTAGTTCACTGTTACTAAAAAAACCATAAACTACAGTTTTGAATAGTTATCAATTTTTTCGTTGATTTTTGCAATGAGTGCATCAAAGCCTTCGCGCTGTAAAATACTGGTATATTCTGATCTTTTTAATGCCAAATCACTCACGCCATTCGCCACTATATTGATAATACGCCAGCTTTTATCCGTCTCTTTTAGATGATACTCAAACTTAACGTCTTTGTCATTAGGAATACTCAAGTGAGCGTAGACGACAACACCACCTCGAGTGGTTTCTTCTTCTGAATCAATGGTAAATGATTCGCCACCATACTCTTTAAAATTATGCGCGTAAGAAGCAATACTCAAACGACTAAAGACATCAACTAACTTTTTTTGTTGATCGTCAGATAATTTCTCCCATTCTTTACCAACTACAATACGCGCAATTTTTGTGAGATCGTGACTATTGGAAACAGAGCTAACCAATTTGTCGTATCTACCAGAAAAGCCCAATTGTTTGCCATTTTTCATAACAGCTATCAGTTCGGATTGAAATTTATCAACGACTTGTTTCGCAGCTTCGTCTTTGGCAAAAACATTGCTCGTTCCTAACAGTAGACAGCACATAAAAACAGCGACAAACTTTATATTTTTTAAAACCATTATTCAAAAACCTCGTAAAAACATAATGTTAAGTAAAACCGCTTTTACAGTAAAGGTAAAAGCGGAATCGTGTTTGTCGCTATCGCTCTATTTTGATAGGTATTCCAGCAAGCGTAGGCTTTGAGTTTTCAGCGGCATAAAGTGGGGTTGGTTCTGTCAGCATATCACCGTCGGTTTTTGGTCCTTTGATAGCAGTAAGTAATCCTTTCAATGGGTGCTTTAACATATCTTCCACCGCAGTGGCTTCGTAGCCGCAATGCGCCATGCAACTGGCACATTTAGGATTATTGACGTTACCGTATTTATCCCAAGGTGTGGTATCCAACAATTCTTGAAAACTTGCCGCATTGCCTTCATCCGCTAATAAGTAACACGGTTTTTGCCAACCAAACACGTTGCGCGTTGGATTACCCCACGGCGTACATTCGTAATTTTGATTACCTGCTAGAAAATCAAGATACAGTGTTGAGTGATTTAATCGCCAGTTGCGGTTTTTGCCAATTTTAAAAATACCACGAAATAAGTCTTTGACATCCCTGCCTTTGATAAATACATCTTGTTGTGGTGCGTGTTCGTAGCTAAAACCTGGGGCAATAGTCACACCTTCAACACCTAATTCCATTGCGTAATCAAGAAAATCCGCGACCTCTTGAGCATTTTCACCTTGGAAAAGTGTGCAGTTAATATTGACTCTAAAGCCTTTTGCCAGTGCTAATTTAATCGCTTCAACGGCTCTATCAAAAACGCCTTCCTGACAAACAGAAGTATCGTGTCTTTCCTGCATCCCATCTAAATGAATAGAAAAGGTCAAATAAGGCGATGGCGTATAATCATCAATGCGTTTTTTCAACAATAAGGCGTTAGTACACAAATAGACATATTTTTTACGCGCAATAATGCCTGCAACAATTTGCGGCATTTCTTTGTGAATTAACGGCTCGCCACCTGGAATGGACACCATCGGTGCGCCGCATTCATCAACCGCCTGCATACATTCTTCAAACGTCAATCGTTTGTCGAGTATGTCGTCTGGATAATCAATTTTACCGCAACCTGCACAGGCTAAGTTGCATTTAAACAAAGGCTCTAACATCAGCACTAAAGGGTATTTTTTTACCCCTTTTAACTTTTGTTTAATCAGGTAACTCGCTACTGTTAGCTGTTGACGTAAAGGAACACCCACAAATAAATCCTCAAAAAATTAAACAGTTGGTAGTCCAAGCTATCTTGACTACCTTAAAACCACATTGTCATGTGAAACGATTAAACGTGTAGCAATAAAACAACAGGCAAGTTCGACTCATCGAGATTAGAAATATTTCAGCAATTTTTAGTTGTTAACTCTCGAAAATAAGAACAAGCCAGTTATATAATACAATCGCTTATCTATTGTTGATTAGAATACTATCTTTTACCAAACGACTCCAGTTTTTACGATGATTTTTTCAAAAAATAATGAGTTATGTGCAATTTAACAACATATTTGTAAATAAAACACAAATCTTTAATCTACTGTTTTTATTAACAATAAGTTGATTTTTAAGATGACCAGCCATAAGCGTTGTCAACAAAACAACATTGTTTTGCAAATCACCAACAAACAGTCTATTATTGCCATTAACAAACCGTTAAAACCCACTATAAAAACAACAAAAACGTCATGAGCATCACTCAACTTTCTTTGGAAAATCCTGCATCACTCAGCCTTGGTTCTGATGATGAATTTCAAGCTTTATTGCTTGAAGGCGTATCCAGAACCTTTGCGCTGACTATTCCACAGCTACCTAGCACGCTTTATAGTGTGGTAGCTAATGCTTATTTATTGTGCCGTATTGTTGATACTATTGAAGATGAAGTGTCACTATCGGCTAAGCAAAAAAAGCATTTTTGTGAGGGATTTATTGCTATCGTTAAAACAGGGAATGATACTGACGCATTTGCCGCAGAACTCGCACCTTTGCTGTCTGAACAAACTATTCCTGCTGAGCATATCTTAATTCAAGTATTGCCACGCGTTATTGCTATTACTCATAAATTTACGCCTGAACAAATTGAAGCTCTTGCAACTTGTGTAGAAACAATGGCGGAAGGAATGCCTATCTTTCAAGCACAAAACCTACATGATGGGTTAGCAACACTGGCTGACATGGATAGATACTGCTATTACGTCGCGGGTTGTGTTGGTGAAATGCTAGCAAAATTGTTTTGTTGCTATTCACCTGAGATTGCCCAACACAAAGATGAATTGCTAAAATTGTCAGTTTCTTTTGGACAAGGTTTGCAAATGACCAATATCTTAAAAGATATTTGGGACGATGCAGAGCGTGGCGTTTGCTGGTTGCCACAAGATATTTTTACTGAAACTGGTTTTGAATTAAAAAACTTAAGCCCTGAATACTCTGATGAAAAATTTAGACTAGGCTTAAGCCATTTAATCAGCATTGCTCACGGGCATTTACATAACGCACTGAAATATACCCAGCTACTACCCGCTCATGAAACAGGCATACGCAATTTTTGTTTATGGGCATTGGGTATGGCGGTATTAACGCTGAAAAAAATCAAACAGCAGTTAGATTTTAACCAATCCAATCAGGTCAAAATCACTCGCAACAGTGTTAAAGCCACTATTTTTGCCACTCGTTTAATCGGGCGCAATAACACCTTGCTCAGTTTACTTTTTAATTTAACCAGTCGAGAGTTGAAAACTCCTGATTGGATTTACTCAATAACTTCCTCAAAAGCCACCCAAGACCTTTAAGGACGCGCCGCTATGTTTACCGATACTAATACACACAAACAGTTTCACAATGCAGCTAGCTCATCCACTGCAATTCACTCTAAAGCATACAACCTCGATAAAGCCATTAGTAGAGCTCAGGCTCATTTGTTGAGTCTACAAGACAAAGATGGCTATTGGGTATTTGAATTAGAAGCCGACTGTACGATTCCGTCCGAGTACATCATGATGATGCACTATTTGGATGAAATCGATGAACCATTGCAAGCTAAAATTGCAGTGTACTTACGCTCACGTCAGTCAGAAAACGGTAGCTATCCTTTATTTACAGGCGGCGCAGGTGATCTTAGCTGTAGCGTTAAAGTCTATTACGCGCTAAAAATGGCAGGTGATTCTATAGACGCGCCGCACATGATGCGTCTAAAAAATTATATCCTTGGTCAGGGCGGCGCGGCAAAAGCCAACGTATTCACGCGCATTGCTTTAGCCATTTTTGAGCAACTGCCTTGGCGCGGTGTGCCGTATATTCCCGTTGAAATCATGTTATTTCCTAGCTGGTTTCCGTTTCACTTGGACAAAGTCTCCTACTGGTCAAGGACGGTGATGGTGCCGTTGTTTATACTCTGCACCTTAAAAGCCAAGGCGATTAATCCGAATAAAGTTAGCATATTAGAGTTGTTCGTCACTCATCCTGACCAAGAAAAACATTATTTTCCTGAAAGAACCATACTCAATAAAATATTTTTAGGATTGGATAAACTGGGTCATGCCACGCGCCCATTAATTCCTAAAAAAATGCACGAACTAGCGATTGCCAGAGCTAAAGACTGGATTATCGAGCGATTGAATGGCGAAGACGGTTTAGGGGGTATTTGCCCTGCAATGATGGCAGCTTATCAAGCACTGCTATTGTTAGGAATGCCTAAAGACCATCCACAAATAGTCACTGCGCGTAAAGCCATTGATAAACTATTGGTGATTAACGAACATGATGCCTATTGCCAGCCTTGCTTGTCGCCTGTTTGGGATACTGCGTTGGCGGCATTGGCATTGCAAGAATCTGATAAAATTGGTAATGCTATTCCTTTAACACACGCTTACCATTGGTTAAAAAGTGTACAACTAAGCGATGAAGCGGGTGACTGGCGTATCAGCAAACCTGACTTAGCGGGCGGCGGATGGGCATTTCAATTTGCCAATCCGCATTATCCTGATGTTGATGATACTGCTGTCGTTGCCTTTGCAATGGCAGACTCTAACTTACCTGAGCTGGAAGAGTCCATACACCGCGCCACCCGTTGGATAGTTGGAATGCAGTCTAAAAACGGCGGCTACGGTGCGTTTGATGTTGATAACACCTGCTACTATCTGAATGAAATTCCGTTCGCGGATCACGGTGCGCTATTAGACCCTCCCACTTCTGATGTCAGTGCGCGTTGTGCGATGTTAATGGCGCGGGTTGCTCAAGACCATGATGAATATCTGCCTGCGTTAGAGCGCACAATTACTTATATTCGTAGCGAACAAGAAGCCGATGGCTCATGGTTTGGACGCTGGGGAACTAATTATATTTATGGTACTTGGTCAGTCTTGTTAGGCTTGGAACAAACTAGCTTACCAAAAACTGATCCTATGTACACCAAAGCAGCCGCATGGTTAAAAAGCGTACAACGTGCCGATGGTGGTTGGGGTGAAGATAACTACAGCTATCATGACACCAGCTTTGGCGGCAAATACAAATTCAGCACCGCGTTTCAAACTGCGTGGGCAGTATTAGGTTTAATGGCGGCAGGGGAAGCGCGTAGTCCCGAAGTGAAGGCGGGGATAGATTTTATTTTGCGTACTCAACAAGCCAATGGCGTTTGGAACGACAAATGCTTTACCGCCCCAGGTTTCCCTAAAGTGTTTTATTTGAAATACCATGGTTATGACAAATTTTTTCCACTATGGGCGTTAGCGAGATACCGTAATGAGCAGGCTAAACAGTGATTACAGGGATAGTCGTCGCCTTACTTCAAGAACTTGATACCTTAACGTCTAAAAAAGTCATCGCTAAGGGTCAGAGTATTTTTCTGACTAAAACTGTCGTATTAGCGTATTCGGGGGCAGGCGCAAATAACGCTAAAGCCGCCGCCGAACTTTTAGTTTCCCAAGGCGCGACTCAATTAATTAGCTGGGGTTGCGCTGCAGCGTTAAGTAGCAATCTGCAATCAGGTGATTTGGTTCTAGCAAATGCAATGTGCGATGCCGATGGTGTGACACTAACTGTCAATGCCGATTGGCATCATCATGTTAAATCAGTACTCTCAAAATTGGCTTGCGAATCTGGATTCGCGCTTCGATGCGGTGATTTATTGGAAAGTAAATCGCTGGTATCAACTAGCCACGATAAACAACAACTGCACCAACAAACTAGAGCCATCGCCTTAGACATGGAAAGCGTTGCTATTGCCAAAGTCGCACAATATCACGCCTTGCCCTTTCTTGCCATTCGCGCTATTGCCGACCCTGTGACAATGGATTTGCCCAAAGCAGTCAGTCATGCACTTAATAAACAAGGCGATGTGCAACTGGGAAAATTATTAAAATACTTGCTGTGGCATCCTTCCGAATCAAAGGGATTGCTGATTCTCGGTCAACAGTTTAATGCCGCAAAACACACCCTAAAATTAGTTGCTAAAGAACTTGAGCAGCTTATCACTCCTAAAACCGCATGACTAAAAAGCAACACCATCCTTCTTTTTTAGATAAGTTAATTCACTGGTGTGAGCGGCAAATTATTCGCTTTCCGTGGACGTTTCTGTGCGTGACCCTGCTGTTATGCAGCGGTACAGGGTATTATGTATATAACCACTTACCTGTGGATACTAATACCGCCAATATGTTGTCGCCTGATTTGCCATTTCAGCAAAATCAACTGCGACTGGATACTGCGTTTCCTGAAGATGCCGCGACCACTATTTTCGTGGTGGAATCCAACACGCCCGAAGAAACCGCGCAAGCGGCTGTTAAGCTCACAGCGTTATTGAGCAAAGAAAAAGACCGATTCGAGTCAGTCTATATTCCCACCGAAAATGCGTTTTTTCAGCAACACGCCTTGTTGTACTTGGATACCGCTGATCTTGAAACCTTAGCGAAAAAGCTCACCGATGCACAGCCTTTCATTGGGCATTTAGCACAAAATTATTCGCTGGATGGTTTGTTTGAAATCATCTCACTCGCGCTTAATAAGCGTGATGAAAATTTGCCGATGGATTTGAATCCATTACTATTGGCAATCGACAACAACTTAATACAACAGCTTTCAGGACAATCACAGGCGTTATCGTGGCAAACACTATTGGCAGATAACAAGCTCACGGTCGATACCAAACGCATCATTGTGATTGCTAAACCCATATTGCATTTTGATGCCATGCTGCCCGCTGAGTTAGCGCAAACCGCCGCTCACGCCGCCGCTAATAGCATCATGAGCGAGAATACAGCGGTTAAAATTCGCATTACAGGCGAACCTGCATTAGAGCATGAAGAATTAGAAAGCGTCACTTATGGTGCGCAAATCGCGGGTATTGCGTCATTGATTTTAGTATTCGTGGTGCAGTGGGTCGGTTTTCGCTCCTTCAAACTGCTCATCATTACTTATATCGTGCTGATAATGGGTTTAGTGTTTACAGCAGGTTTTGCCGCTATCACTGTCGGGCATTTGAATATTATTTCTATCGCGTTTGCCAGTTTATACATTGGTCTGGGCGTGGATTATGCCGTGCATATTTGCTTATATTATCGAGATCGACGGGTACGCGGTTATAACAATGTTGATTCTATACATCACAGCATGAGCGGCGTTGGCTCATCATTGTTTTTGTGTGCCATGACCACTGCACTGGGTTTTTTAGCCTTTATTCCGACCGATTATTCAGGGGTTTCTGAGTTAGGTGTTATTTCAGGCGGTGGTATTTTTATTGGTTTACTGATTTCGGTCACCGTATTGCCTGCCTTGCTGTGCGTCATGCCAGTTAATAATCCTAAGCCGATAAAATCAGCCTTCGCACCGCAATGGGTAGTCACCTTTCCGTTTCATTATTCGACACCGATACGCATTATTTCAATATTGCTGGGTATTGGTTCGTGTGTGGTGTTAACTAATCTCACCTTTGATTCTAATCCCATTAATTTGCGTAACCCACAAAGTGAATCAGTTTCGACGATTAAAGAACTGTTGAAATCTAAAAATGATTCACCGTTTGCAGTCAATGCCTTGGCTAACTCGTTGGACGAAGCCAATAAATTGGCGGAAAAAATAGGCAAATTATCGGCGGTGCATGACACTATTACCCTGTCTAGCTTCGTCGCTGAGCATCAAGAAGAAAAATTAACCATACTTGATGACTTGAATTTAATGCTGGGCAATCAATTAAAAAACTTTGATGCCACGCTGAACAATGATAATCAGAAAGCCGCATTGATTAAATTCAATGATGAACTGAAAAAAGCCATTGCTGAAAAATCGCCCAACGCACCGCTTGCTACACTACAGCAACTGCAACAACACGTTGAAGCCTTTTTAGCATACGCGGATAAATCGTCCAATCCTGCCGCAAGCTATACGCAAGTAGAAAAAAATATACTGGGTTTACTGCCCTTTACAATGGAACGCCTAAGAACCAGTTTAACTGCCAGTGAGTTCGATTTGAATGACATTCCCGCTGACATTAAATCGCATTGGTTAAGTGCGGACGGGCTGTATCGAATACTTATTAGCCCTGAAAAAGATCAAAACGACCCTGATAATCAGCGCGAATTTGTTACCCAAGTGCAGAGTGTTGATAACGCTGTATCAGGATTGCCTATTGCCAATCAAGCGGGTGGTGACGCAGTGATTGAGGCGTTTGTGCAAGCCTTCGGCAGTGCGTTTACCGTGATTTCATTGTTATTGTGGGCGATTTATCGTAACTTTAAACACATGAGCTTAGTCATTGCCCCGTTGTTACTTGCCGCGTTATTGACAGGTGCAACTAACGTATTACTGGACAACCCGTTTAACTTTGCCAACGTCATTGCCTTGCCATTATTGCTAGGCATGGGTATCGACAGCAGTATTTTAATCATGCACCGCTTGCATTTTAATGTCCATGAAGACGAGAACTTACTGCACAGCAGCACCACACGCGGCATTATTTTCAGCTCGATAACCACCTTGTGCAGTTTTTCCAGCTTATCGTTTACTAATCATCAAGGCATGGCAAGCATGGGTTTATTACTGTCCATCGGCTTATTTTTTACCGTGATTTGCTCGTTGGTTGTATTACCAGCGTTTAGCGGTAAACGGGTTTGATATGACAGAAAAAGAAAACTTCACTGTTCAGCTTGCTACGTTTGTTAGCAACTTAAAAAACCACATTAGCACAAATGATGAGCAATGGACGGTTAAAGGCTTTATTGATGTTTTCAAAAATGTTTATACCATTTCTGCGGATACTAAAATTATTTCAAAAATTCTTGAAATTCATCTTTTTCCGAAAATCCTTGAATTTGCACAAACGTATGGATACAAAGTAGTTCTTGCTGAACATCAAAATTATTACCCTGATGTTTCTTTTGTAAAAATTGATGATGATACTACTCGGTTTGCTGTTGATTTTAAAACAACCTACAGAAACTCTAAAAAATTGCATCTCTGTAATGGATTTACATTAGGTTCACATGGGGAATATTTCGAGAATCGAACGAGTAGTAAAAATATTCAGTTTTCTTATAGTTCATATTTAGGTCATTTTTGTCTTGGAATTATTTATGATAGAGCAGACATTAATTCAATTGATGAAACAAAAATAGTGACTGTTGATGATTTACGTTCTATATCATCAGTAGTGAAAAATTTTCAATTTTTTGTAGTTGAAAAATGGCAAATTGCCAGTGATAAAAGTGGTAGCGGTAATACTGCAAACATTGGTAGCATCAATAATATAGCCGATATTGTTAACGGTCGGGGGCTATTTTCTAAATTAGGCGAGCATTGGTTCGATGACTATTGGATGAATTATAAAAAGATTACCATTCCAGATAGTAAAGGCGGCACAAAAAAAATATCGACACTTAAAGAATTTGTCGCTTATAGAAATGGCGATGTATCATTAATTGTTGAAAAACGGAATGGCAAGCCATGAGTTTAAAAATCCATGTGCCACCCATAAAATCACAAGGTATCAAAACAAAATTAGTACCGTGGATTAAAAGTATTACTCCCGCTGATTTTAAAGGTGTTTGGATTGAGCCTTTTATGGGAACAGGCGTAGTTGCGTTTAATGTCGCACCGCAAAATGCGGTATTGTGTGATACTAATCCTCACCTAATTAACTTTTATACCGCTATTGCAACGCGAGAAATCACTACTGAAATCGTTAAGGATTATCTGATTCGTGAAGGTGAAAAATTACAGCAGCTAGGCGAAGAACATTACTATTTTATTAGAGAACGATTTAATAAACATCACGCGCCGTTGGATTTTCTATTTCTTAATAGAGCAGGATTTAATGGCATGATTCGCTTTAATAAAAAAGGTGGCTTTAATATTCCTTTTTGTCGAAAACCACAGCGTTTTGCACAAGCCTATATTACAAAAATTGTTAATCAAGTAGATTTTATTGGCAAATTGCTGAAAACAAAACAATTTACCTTTAAATGCCAAGATTTTAGTAAAACTATTTCGGAAGCCTCTATAAACGATATTATTTATTGCGACCCACCTTATATTGATAGACACGCTGATTATTATAACGGCTGGGTCGATGAAAATGAAAGAAAACTATTTGATGAATTATCTGCTTTTAATGGCAATTTTATTTTATCAACATGGCATCATAATGATTATCGCGGTAACGATTACATTCAATCTTTGTGGTCAAAATATAATATTTTGACTCGTGAACATTTTTATCATATTGGAGGAAAAGAACTGAATAGAAATCCAATGATTGAAGCATTGATTACTAATTTTTCGAGCAAAGAAATCAATTCCCACAATACAAATTTTCCTAACAATTATTCTTACGATTTATTTCAACACTTAGAAACCTGTTTATGACCTTTAGCATCGCCAACCTCCTCACTGAACACGCCACCGATAAATTTGAACTGTATGAACAGTATTTAAATAATCAAATGGTACGCGTCTTAAAAACCATTGGTTATGACCGCCATTATAAACGCGCCGTGGGGCAGTATTTATATGACCAAGACGGCACTGAGTATTTAGATTTGCTCAGTGGTTTTGGTGTGTTTGCCATTGGACGCAATCATCCCACTGTGATTGAAGCGTTAAAAGAAACCCTAACACTGGAAATGCCTAACTTAGTGCAGTTGGATGTGTCGATACTCAGCGGTTTATTAGGACGGGAAATCCTGAAAACCACGCCTGATAATCTGGACAAAATATTTTTCTGTAACTCAGGCACGGAAGCGGTGGAAGCGGCGATTAAATTCGCCCGCTATACCACCAAACGCGACAAAATTGTCTATTGTGAACACGGCTATCACGGCTTAACAATGGGTTCATTGTCATTGAATGGCGAAAATATTTTTCGTGAAGGCTTTGGTTCATTATTGCCGAATTGCAGTGCAGTTCCTTTTAACGACATCGAAGCCTTAGAACGCGCTTTAAGTGGTAAAGACGTTGCCGCGTTTATCGTTGAGCCTGTGCAAGGCAAAGGCGTGAATGTGCCAGACGATAATTATCTGCCCGAAGTCGAGCGTTTATGTAAAAAATACGGCACGTTATTCGTCGCAGATGAAGTGCAGACTGGCTTGGGACGCACGGGTAAATTCTGGGCGTGTGAACATTGGGGCGTTCAACCAGACATGATTTGTATGGCAAAAGCTCTATCAGGTGGTTTTGTGCCTGTCGGTGCAGTCGCTATGACGCATAAAATTATGGACACTGTCTATAACCGCATGGACAGAGCGGTGGTACATGGTTCTACCTTTGCCAAAAATAATATGGCTATGGCGGCAGGTTTAGCAACCCTGCACGTTATGGAACAAGAAAAGCTGGTTGAAAACAGCATGACGGTCGGTACGGACATCATTAACAGTCTCAATGCCTTAGCCCCTAAATATGAATTCTTAAAAGAAGCACGCGGTAAAGGCATGATGATTGCCATCGAATTTCATGCCCCAAAAAGTTTAACCCTACGCGCAGGTTGGACGATGATAGAAGCGGCGAATAAAGGCTTGTTCTGCCAAATGATTACTATCCCGTTATTTAAAGAGCAGCACATTCTGACGCAAGTGGCAGGACACGGTATGAACGTAGTCAAATTATTGCCGCCATTGAATTTAACGCAAAAAGACCGCGATCATATTGTTAGCTCATTTGATAAAACCATTGCCGACACCCATAAAATTTCAGGTGCGATCTGGGATTTAGGTAAAAATTTGGCAGGTCACGCATTAAAAAAATAAGGAATATGACTATGAAAAAATTATTTCTCTTTAGCCTGTTGCTTTGGTCTTTATGCCAAACGTGTATGGTAAACGCGCACGCGGTGGTTACTAATTATTCATTAAAAGTCACGCCGATTCATGCGAACCAAGAAAGCAAAGTGGAGCTGTCGTTTAACTCCAAAGTAGAGCTGGGTTTATCACAACTGTTTTTAGTCAGTAAAGGTGATAAACATCAATTATTGTCAGCAGTTAATGGTGATAAACAAGGGCAGATTATTATCACTGTGCCGCCCTTAGCTACTGGTGATTATGCGATTCGTCTGAAAGTATTTGCCGCTGATGGGCATTTAACCGAAGACTTGATTCATTTTACCGTTATCCCCTAGGTATTAATCATGGCAGGTATTGCAGATTTTCTCGACTCTCTGATTGGTGGCTTTGACCTGATTTGCTACGCCTTAGCCATCGGTAGCTTATTTTGGGGCTTGTTTTTATTACGTCCGTGGTTGGAGCAGGACAAATTTAATCCATTACTAATGGAAAAAACCATTGCCCTGTTATATAAAGGTGGTTTTTGGTTAGCAGCGGCACAAGCGTTTAAAATTGTGCTGAAAATTTGGTTAATGACGGCTGTACTGGAACGCTGGCCGTTTCCTGAATTTGCCGACACTACACAATTTATCGGTGGGCTTATTCGCACGGTACTGACTTTAGTATTAGCAAGCTATGTTTATCAAATATTACGTCACCATCCGTATTCTAAACAACATTGGATTACCACAGGCATTGTCGCATTGCCGATGATTATTTCAGGTGCGTGGTTAATACACGGCGCGGGACGTTTTGAAAATCAATATTTTTTGATGACATTCACCGTATTCCACCAATTAGCTGCCGCCGCGTGGATAGGTGGCGTATTCCAACTGGTTAATCTGTGGCTGTTACGCGAAAAACAACAAGTCTCTGCTGAGTGCTGGCCGTTATTACTGGAACGATTTTCCAGATTTGGCATTATTTCCGTGGTAGCGATTTTGTTTTCAGGCGTGCTGATGACCCTGCAATATATCGACACTTGGAACGGATTTATCGGCACAGGCTACGGTAATTTATTACTGGTGAAAATCTGCTTAATGGCACTAGCATTAGGCTTTGCCTATCTCAATAAATCCGCTGTTGTCGCGTATAGATTAACAGGTGACAGCTACGCATTAAACAACCGTGTGCCTTATTACATTGAAGCAGAAACCTTTGTTTTAATTACCTTATTGTTTACTGCTGCCAGTTTAGCCTCACAACCTCCCGCGATTGATATTGCGCATCTAACTGCAAGTTGGCAGGAAGTATTAAATACCTTTCAACCACAAATCCCACAAACCAGCTCGCCCACTCACACCGCGTTATTGGCAGGTGAAGCAGGACGGGTGGCTATTATTGACCAAACACCGTCTATGGCAGCGACAGAATGGTCAAATTACAATCACAATATCGCAGGTATATTCCTCACCACCATGAGCTTTTTTGCGATGGTGTCGTATATGAAACTGGCGCAAACCAACAAATATGTCGGCTTAAGCAAATATTGGCCAGTCGGATTTTTCTGCTTAGGCATCTTCTTATTTTTCCGCAGTGATGCTGAAAGCTGGCCCTTAGGTCCAATTGGTTTTTGGGACAGTACCTTTAATAATGGCGAAGTATTACAACACCGTATTGCGACCTTGCTGGTATTTGTATTGGGAGTGATTGAACTGACTGCACGAGTTAGCAAAAAGCCGCACAGCAGACTACCGCTGGTGTTTCCAGTATTGGCAGCGTTTGGCGGCTTAATGTTACTGACGCATTCGCACGTTGGCTTTCAACCTAAAAGTGCGTTTTTGATTCAAGTCGGTCACACCACCATGGGGGTGTTTTCACTGATTCTGGCGTGCGGTCGCTGGCTGGAATTAAAACTCGATAATCCCAGAAATCGCATCGCTGGTTTTATTTCTGTAGCCGCTCTGTTTCAGATTGGCATTATCTTAATGTTCTATCGCGAACCCCTCTACTAATATGACCACATTACCTATTTATCCACTGCTTGACCAAATTAATACGCCCGCCGATGTCCGTAAACTGAGCAAGGCGCAACTCAAGCCGTTAGCGAAAGAAC
>JBAXNR010000096.1:0-16381 GCA_037133675.1 Methylococcales bacterium | reverse complement strand
TCTTTCGACTTATTCGATTGATTTTGAGTAGTTTTAATCATACAAGGGTGGGCAAGCGTCTTTTTGCTTGCCCACCGATTATGCCAATTCAGCGTGGGCAAACGATAAAGCTGTTTGCCCAACCTACATAGCTTGTTTCTGTTGGGTTCGATCTTACGAATAGCGTTTAAACACCAAAGTACCATTCGTACCACCAAAACCAAAGGAATTGGACATGACGACATCGATTTTCATGTCTCTGGCGATATTGGGGATGTAATCTAAATCACATTCAGGGTCTGGATTTTCCAGATTAATGGTTGCTGGGGCGATTTGGTTTTTAATGGCTAAGGCACTTAAAACCGCTTCAATACCACCTGCTGCACCTAACATGTGACCTATCATGGATTTGGTTGAGCTGATAGCGACTTTATAGGCATGATCGCCTAACGCGGCTTTCATGGCGTGGGTTTCGCCTATATCACCTGCGGGGGTGGATGTGCCGTGTGCGTTGATGTAATCAATTTCGTCAACATTCAGACCTGCATCACGCAAGGCATTACGCATACAACGTGCCGCGCCTTCGCCGCCTTCGGATGGAGTGGTAATATGATAGGCATCGCCGCTCATACCGTAACCGACCACTTCTGCGTAAATTTTTGCACCGCGAGCTTTGGCGTGTTCGAGTTCTTCGAGAACCACAACACCCGCACCATCACTGAGGACAAAACCATCACGGTCTTTATCCCACGGACGACTGGCTCTTTGTGGGTCATCGTTGCGCCGTGATAGGGCTTTTGCAGAAGCAAAACCACCCATTGCGGTGGGTGATGTGGTACAGCGTTCTGCACCGCCTGCAATCATCACATCGGCATCACCGTGTTGAATTAATCTGGTCGCATCACCGATATTGTGTGTGCCTGTTGCACAAGCGGTGACAATCGCGAAATTTGGCCCTTTTAATCCATATTTAATGGAAAGGTTGCCCGAAATCATGTTGATAATATTACCTGGCACGAAAAAAGGCGAAATACGGCGGGGTCCACTTTTTTCATAAGTTGCATAGCATTCTTCTATGCCCGTTATACCACCGATACCCGAACCTATGGCAACGCCGATGCGTTCAGCATTAGCTTCTGTGACTTCTAAACCAGAGTCTTCAAAGGCTTGACAACCTGCCGCGATACCGTAATGGACAAAGCCATCCATGCGTTTTGCATCTTTTTCAGCAATATATTGAGTTACATCAAAATTGCGGATGACACCACCAAAGGTCGTGGCAAAAGGCGCGATGTTAAAAGAATCAATAGGGCTAATGCCACTTTTGCCATTAATAATACCTGTCCAAGTATCTGCGACTGTATTAGCTAAAGGCGTGACTGCGCCTAATCCAGTTATGACAACTCGACGTTTGCTCAATGTAATGTACCGTAAGAAAAAAGAAGGAGGGAATCAGGAGGGGTATATTTAGTGGATGAACAAAGTTCACCCACTAACTATCAATATCAAGTGTTTTTTGTTACATAATCAATAGCTTGCTGAACTGTGGTAATTTTCTCAGCATCTTCGTCTGGAATTTCACATTCAAATTCTTCTTCGAGAGCCATAACGAGCTCAACTGTATCCAGAGAATCCGCACCAAGGTCATCCACGAATGAAGCGTCATTTGCGATGGCTTCTTTAACGCCCAACTGCTCTGCAACAATCTTTTTTACTCGTTCTTCAATGTTACTCATAATTATTTTCCTCAACCTGTAAGTTTGTAGACCTAACTTACAATAGTATTGTTATTGGTTTTTACTAGAAATCCCGTTACTGGAAACTCCAGACGGCGGGGTGGAATTATACTTGATATTTTTACAATATCACAATATTAAGGCATAAACATGCCACCGTTGACATGAATGGTTTCGCCTGTAATGTAAGCCGCTCCTTCAGAGGCTAGGAAGGAAACGGTATGGGCAATTTCTTTAGCTGCGCCTAAACGAGCGAGGGGAATGCCAGCCAGTAAGGCATTTTTAATCTCACCACTTAACTCGCGTGTCATATCGGTATCGATAAAACCAGGTGCGACCGTATTGACAGTAATATTGCGCGAACCAACTTCTTTTGCTAGTGATTTAGCAAAACCGATCATGCCCGCTTTTGCTGCTGCATAATTGGCTTGTCCTGCATTACCTGTACTGCCAACCACTGAGGAAATATTGATAATACGCCCTGTTTTGGCTTTCATCATGCCCCGCAATACCGCTTTGCTCATGCGAAACACTGACGTTAAATTAGTGTTGATGATGTCATCCCATTCTTCATCCTTCATGCGCATCAGTAAATTATCGCGGGTAATACCTGCATTATTTACCAGTACTGCGGGTACGCCGATTTCATCATTAACAGCTTTGATAAACTCAGCAATCGATTCAGCATTGGCGACATTTAGTTTTTTGCCTATGCCATTTTCAGCTAAGAAGGTACTAATTGCCTCCGCACCACTGTCAGAGGTTGCAGTACCAACGACAAAAAAACCATCTTCGGCTAATCGTTGAGCTATTGCTTTGCCAATACCGCGACTTGCTCCTGTCACTAAAGCGATTTTTTTAGTCATGAATTTTCTCCAATGCCTCATTCAAGGTTTCTGGGTTATAAATGCTGTAATGCTCGGCATCTTTAGCGATGCGTTTATTAAGTCCAATTAATACCTTACCTGGACCACATTCAACAAAGTGAGTAACGCCTTGGTCGTTCATAAACTTGATGCTGTCCACCCAGTTGACAGGTCTATATAACTGCTCTTTTAAGGCATGACGAATGACTTCTGGCGCACTGTGCGAGGCGACATCTACATTATGGATCAGCGTCATTTTGGGTGAATTAATGACGGTATTTTGTAAGTAGCCATTCAGTTTTTCAGCGGCAGGGTGCATCAATGCACAATGTGATGGCACGCTGACAGGTAATAATAGCGCACGTTTTGCCCCCATTGTTTTTGCGATAACCATCGCTCTTTCAACGGCTGCCACATTGCCCGCAATCACCACTTGTCCAGCCGAATTAAAATTGACTGCCGACACTATTTCATTACCCGCCGCTTCGGTGCAGGCTTTAACCACTTCATGATCTTGCAAACCTAAAATAGCCGCCATTGCACCCACGCCCGTAGGCACTGCTTCCTGCATTAATCGCGCTCTGGTCGCCACTAATTTAATTGCATCTTCAAAATGAATCGCACTGGCGCACACTAAGGCGGTATATTCGCCTAAACTATGACCCGCCACCCAATCTGGACGCACTGTACTGTGTTGACACCAGACATTCCAAACCGCAAAACCCGCCGCTAACATCGCAGGTTGCGTATTCTGGGTTTGATTAAGCTCTTCTTCTGAGCCTTTGCTAACCAACGACCATAAATCTTGACTTAACGCATCCGATGCGCGTTCAAAGATATGTTTGACTTCAGGATAACTCGCCGCCAAATCGTTCAACATACCGACAGATTGAGAACCCTGTCCTGGAAAAACAAAAGCTAAACTGTAGGTTTGTTTGTTCATCATTACACCATCGTTAATATTTAATTAAGGCAGAACCCCAAGTGAATCCTGCTCCAAATGCTTCCAATAATACGATCTGTCCACGTTGAATACGCCCATCACGCACGCCTTCATTGAAAGCTAACAACACCGAGGCCGATGAAGTATTGCCTTGAGTTTCCAAAGTCATGATGACTTGATCCATTGACAGTTTTAATTTTTTTGCCGTTGCCGCAATAATGCGACTGTTAGCTTGATGCGGCACTAACCAGTCAATATGCTCTTGACCTAAATCATTGGCCTCTAGGGTTTCATCAACAATTCTGCCTAGCGTATTGACCGCAACCTTAAAAACTTCATTACCGCGCATACTGATATAGCCCGCTTTTTGTTCAGTAGAGGTTGGGCAATACAGCAATTCTTCATACTCACCGTCAGAATGAATATGGGTGGATAAAATACCCTGTTGCTCCGAAGAAGTCAGCAATACCGCCCCCGCACCATCACCAAATAAAATGCAGGTGGTTCTATCTGTCCAATCAACAATGCGTGAACACACTTCAGCACCGACCACTAGCACGGTTTTAGCCGCGCCTGATTTAATGTATTGATCGGCAATACTTAACGCAAAAATAGACCCAGAACACGCCGCCTGTATATCAAATGCTACCGCGTGTTTAACACCTAAACGCTTTTGTAGTAAACAGCCTGTGCTAGGATAAACGCGGTCAGGCGTACCCGTAGCAACGATAATTAAATCAATGCTTTCAGGATCAATTTGCGCCATCTCAATGGCTTGTCTGGCGGCAATTTCTGCCATGCTAGATGCAGTTTCATCCGCACTCGCAATGCGCCGACTTTTGATGCCTGTGCGCTCATAAATCCAACTATCGGAGGTATCAACGCTTAGGGATAATTCTTCGTTGGTGAGAATTTTTTCGGGCAAGTAACCGCCAGTGCCGATTACTTTTGAATAATAAGTCATGCGTTATTTCTCAAGGCTAAGGTTTGTTCAACTTGTTCGCTTATTTTGCGAATTACATCTTTTTTGACTTCAACCTCAGCCAGTTGAATCGCGGTTTTAAACGCTAACACATCTGCGCCGCCATGACTTTTAATCACCAAGCCGCGTAAGCCAAGGAAACTCGCGCCATTGTAAAGTCGTGGATCAATACGTTGCTTAAAGGATTTCAACACAGGCGATACCAGCAATCCTGCCAGTTTAGTTAGCCAATTTTTAGTAAATGCGGCTTTCAAAGAAAAGCCAATCATTTTTGCAGCACCTTCAATGGATTTAAGCGCGACATTACCAACAAAACCATCGGCAACAATCAAATCAACTTTCACTGAACCCGCATTTAACGAATCGCCTTCAACATAACCAATGTAATTTAGTGACGAATTCTCCAGTAATTTCGCCGCTGATTTAACCTGCTCATTACCTTTCATATCTTCTTCGCCGATATTCAATAAACCCACTCGTGGGCTATCAATACCTTCAACTGCTTTCACCAATTCATTACCCATCACCGCAAACTGAAACAAATGCTCAGCAGTACAATCGACATTCGCCCCTAAATCTAATACATGAGTATGCCCATGAATAGAAGGCAGAGTAGAAATAATCGCGGGGCGATCAATCCCTGGAATCATCTTCAACACAAAACGAGCAGTTGCCATTAATGCCCCTGTATTGCCCGCACTGACGCACGCATCCGCACGCCCATCACGCACCAAATTAATGGCAACGCGCATAGAAGAATCTTTTTTATTTTTTAGAACTTTGGCGGGAGATTCATCCATTTCCACACACTGAGAGGCGTGTTGAATAGAGAGCCTGCCTGAATAATCGACTAATTCTTGTGTCAACAACGGCTTAAGCACCGCTTCGTTACCTACTAAAATTAGCGTTAAGTCTGGATTATTTTTTAAACAATCCAATGACGCAGGAATAGTCACTTTGGGTCCAAAATCCCCGCCCATTGCATCAATCGAAATAGTTAAACTCACGCTGACGAATGACTCCACCGTTATTGTAAAAAAGCCGAATCAGAACTGATTCGGCAGTGCATCATACTAAGCGTAAAAAAGACGACTAATCTTCTTCAACCGCAGAACCAACGATTTGACGACCTTTGAAATAACCTTCAGGAGTCATGTGGTGACGTAAGTGCATTTCACCTGTAATTGGATCTTGGGACAATGCTTTTGCTGTTAACGCATCGTGCGAACGACGTTGACCACGTCTTGAACGGGTCACTTTACTTTTCTGTACGGCCATTATAAATCTCCAGTATTTTTTAGCTTGGCTAAGATTGAAAAAGGATTTTCACGCGTTGGTTGTGCGTCACGCGTGGGTGTATTCGTGTTGTTATTGTCAGGATTTGCGACAAAACAATTATGTTCATGTTTGGGATAGGTAGGCAAACTGAGCAATAACTCGTCTTCAATAAGATCGCTAAGTCTCATCGTCTCTACTTCGACAAGCAACGGCTCATAGTCTTCAGCTAAGCGGTTAGCTTGATCGACTGTCTTGACGATGCCTAATTTAACATCGCTATCAACCGTCCATTCTATCGCTTGTAAACAACTCTGACATTTCAATTGCAGAACCGTTTGAATCCGTCCCTCAATTTTAGGCAAGTGTCCTTCCCGACCAAAAAAAAGTTCCACAGTCACTGAGCCTGAATCATCAAACAACAGTTCAGCTATTCGACTTAAGCTCTTAACGGGGATTTGACCTTTTAATTCGCCGCGTTTATCAGCCAAGTGTAAAGGTTCTATGATTTCGGGTAATCTGTTCAACATAACTGTGTAATAATATCTGGAAATATTAAGTGCGTCAAACGCTAAATAATAAATTAATCATGATTATAATGCTTCATACAGCCGATATATTCATACAGAACTACGAATTTAACCCGCTGCAAGACTCACAAATAATTATGTCATACCCGATAAATAAAAAATAACTTTTTAGCCGCATTCGTTTGGTAGAATAACCGCCCATTAGTGATGTCTCGATTCTATATACCTAAATGTGTGATTAGCAAACTACGGCAGAATGCGTATATCTGTAAAATTCACACCTATAATTTAGCGTTCGTTTTGTAGAACTTGTACCCACCCAACCTAACCATTAGCCTCCCTTTTTAAATGAAGTCTGTGAAATTAATTTTCTTTGTTGTTATGTCTGTTTGCTTATTTTCCGTCTCTGAAGTCAGTCATGCCCGTCATGCTGCTATCCTAGTTGATGCAAGCAATGGCGGTGTATTAAACGAAATAGAATCGACACAATCATGGTATCCCGCCTCGTTAACTAAATTAATGACCATCTATATGGCATTTGATGCGTTAAATAAGGGACAAATTCAATTACAAGATCCTCTAAGCACCTCTTATCATGCGTCACGTCAACCTAATAGTAAGTTGGGGTTGCGCGTTGGCGAAACCCTAACCGTTGAAGAAGCGATATTGGCGTTGATTACTCGCTCTGCAAATGATGCAGCGGTAGTGCTTGCTGAGCATATCGGTGGTACTGAGGAAAGTTTTGCGGTAAAAATGACCGCGAAAGCCCATAGCATCGGTATGTCCGATACCCATTTCATGAATGCAACAGGTTTGCCGCATCCTTGGCAAGTCAGTACCGCCAGAGATTTAGGGCTATTGGCATGGAAAACACTCAATAATTTCCCCGATTATTATCCCTATTTTTCAGCACATAGTTTTATTTTTAGGGGTATGGAGCTACAGGCTATCAATAAATTTACCGCGCATTATCCAGGTGCAGAGGGCATGAAAACGGGCTTTACCTGTGGTTCTGGCTATAACTTGATTTCTACCGCTAGTCAAAATGGCAAAAGATTAATTGGGGTGGTATTAGGTGGTATGAGCAGCCCACAACGTTACCAGTTAATGATAGACATGATGGACGCAGGTTTTAGCAATCAATACACAGCCAATCCAACCACACATATTGAAACTGCCGTCACTAACACAGGAACTCCACCACCTCATCAGCTTGGCTGTGGTGGTAATGGATCAATGGCGGTAATTTCTTCTACAGAGGATGAGAATTCTGACCACATAGCGCATCACCAAACCAAGCATTATAGAGTAAGCCATGTGCTAAATAGACATAAGGCTGGAGGCAAAGTAAAGGTGGCAAGTAAAGCTAAAGCTGGGAGCAAGGCAAAAGTAACAAGCAAAGCTGCTAAAGGCAAAAGCACTGGCAAAAAACCGCCTCACCATCGTTAAATGATAAAACGTTACTTACATCTGATTCTCTTGCAGACATCTCGAAAAAGCAAAACGCAACATAAGCAAGGTCATCAAAACGGGATACAGCATATAATGCTGAGTAACTTCCAAACTACCTAGTACACACAGCATCAACGACCAAGACGGCATTACCCGTTCTTTGTCGAGATGCTGCATATATTTTAGACTTTCTTTATCAATTCGTTGGCTTTGATTAATTAACAGCAAAGTAAAAAAAGCCGCCATCAAGGCTAAATACAACGGAAAATAAAAGAAAATGGGAGAATCGCCATTAAATAATGGCATCGGTTTCCAATAGGCAAACCAGAGTAATAGTGTGCTACTGGAAAAAGCATCATAGCCAATGTTATCACTCAGTTTTTTAAAAAATACTGCCACAATACTCAGTAACGCACCCGTTAAGCCCACATAAATCAACGGTGGCGATGCCAATATGGTTTGCAATGGGCTTGCTGTTTCTATAAGAAAACAAATAGCAATACTAAGACTGATGAAAACTAGCATGAGAATTCCGTTTAAAAATAATGGAAGGAGTACAAACAAAATAATTAAGCATTGATTTATAAAGCTTTATTAAAAATTAGTTTGCTGTTACGGATAAAATTACTGCAAATTTTCTTTGTGGCTATTTAAAATTAGAGCTATTGTACTGGATTAATACTTTTTTATGCCTTGAAAAAATACCTGCAATCATTGCCGCTATTTTGGCGCGTAGAATGTAAGGCTTAGCCAAGCTGTTTTTGTTACTTAGGAAAAGTTAGCGTGATTTTTACCTTATCGTCCGCCGTGTGGGTTGGTGTCGGCAATGGAATACCTGATTTAATCCAGTCGCTACATTGCCTCATTTGTTTAAACTCAAATTCATAGCCTATCGCTTTATCAGGGTGGATTTTTTGCATCAATCCTTTAACCTTAAGCATTAACGGCTTTACCTCACGCCACCAAACAGATTAATATTGTACTGTTATGTGAAAATACGATAAAAATATCATACTTAGCCAAGTAGATTATCAGGGTGTTTGTTTTTAAGTCGTTCATACCCGCGCCATTCGCCGTTGCCGACTCATTTCCAGCTCAATCTTGCGTTCTGAGATTTGCTGCATGATTTGTTGGGCTAAGTCGGCTAATGGGTCGCCGCCTAGGGCTTTGGCTTCGGTGATGGTGGTCATTAACTCAATTAATTCGGTTTGTTTTAATAGTTCAATTTCGCGTGCAACTTCGGCAGCGCGGCGGCGTAGTTGGGCAATGCGGCGTATGGTTTTAACCAGCCGTGCTGCAATATCGCCGCCTGTAATGGCTTCGGGGTCTTGACCAAATTCAATAATGAGTTTTTCGATAGCGGCTAGTTCGCCTTTGCCGTAGGCAACATTAGACCTGTGCCATAAATATATTACGGCGGTCGCGTTCAGCATCGGTAGTGGCGCGGTCGGGGTGCATGAGTTTAGCCGCCTGTCGAAAGGCTTGTTTTAACTCAGGGGTTATTTCAGGCGGCGGTGGCGCGGTTGTTTTTCTGCCACGCCCGCTTCTTCGGCAGTGTATGCTTTCTTATTGTCTGATTTCAATACTGCTTCATTTCTAAGGAATAATTTACCATCACCTAAAATACATTGTCGTCATTGTACCTTGTTGCATTGATGTGTAGGAAATAAGAAAATTTTAATAGACAAAGGGTTACGCTAACTTAACTGATTTTATCAATGTAAATTTGCGTTAAATAGTGACGTTAGTGCGAGTGAACGATAAAATGATTAAGACATCCCATCTTTGACAGTAGCACATAGGAAAATTATACAAAATGCCTATTAAGATTCCAACTTGTAAAGAATTAGAAGAAAGTTATAAGAAAAATTGGAATTTCAATGAATATACATTTAGTTTAACTGGTAAATATGAGACCCAAGAGAATGCTAATGCGTATTCCAGTCAAGCTCCATATCGAGGCTGGCAATGTGTTCTAGTTTATGAAATGGTCATTAAAAATAATGAGGATAAATCTATATTTCATAATAACTCATCTTTAATATGGTATGACAATATTAATAATCAAGGTTTTACAGGCAACGTAGCATATTTATATTTAATTGAAATTTTACCTGATTTTCATAGAAAGGGAATAGGCACAGCATACGCAAATGTCCAGCATATCACTTTAGTAAATCATGGGATTAATGTAATTTATCTTAAAGCAGGACATTATGGAACACGATTCTGGACAAAAATGGGATATACCTTTGTTGACCCTGAGATGTTTTTGATGCACTATCAAGAGTATTGTGAAGATAGCGATCAAAGTTCTATAGATTCAATCGATGATATAAAAGAAATACCAACTGAATATTTTGACTATTTAAGAAAATATAATATTGAATATCCGATGTTTAGAAAATTATCTGACTAATACCTGACAATGCACATTACAATCCCATCAAAATTTGATGCTAAAAAAATTTATCTTGAAACTGATATTTCAGTTCAAGATGATATGAGGATAGATGTGTCCGATATTTCGTCTCCATTAAGCAAAGTTGACAGTTATTATAAGAAAAACATTAGAAATGATTTTGACTTTTCCTTTTTTGATGAAAAAGGATTCCACTGTATCACTGGAAATAAAAGCGAGAATGTAAGAAACTTATTAGTTTTATTAGCCTATGAACACACTTTTTATAGTCGTAATATAGTTTTTCATTTTTCCAATGAAATATTAAATGACTTTACTCAGGACAATGGGTTTAATAACAATCTTTTAAATAATACGTTGCAAACTCTTGAACAACTAAGTTGTATGCCAAAAAATGATTTTTTTTGGACAGAATTTGGTATATGGCTCTACTATAAATTTCAAAATTTTTTATTTGATAATACGATAGATAAAATTAGAGTTATTTTTAATAATATATTTTTTAGCCAATTTATATCTATTGCTAAAACTATTTATCATATTGATCCTAAATTTGTAACAAAATTTTCTATAAAAATAACTCATCAAGAATTTAGAAGATTTTTAATTTCAGATAAAGTTGAAAATAGAGAAAATGTTGTCGTATTGGGATCTTTTAGATCTCAAAATATAGTAAGTAATTTGTCTTTGAAAGAAGCCGCCCGCAGAGTAGTAAATCAACAAAACGTTCGGCTACCAGAAGAAATTAAATTAAAAATTACTAATATTGTAAATGATGATATTGATAATCCTGAGCCAAATTATTTACCAATTGTTATTGATAAATCACCTGAAAATATTGCCCAGCAAATTCTAAAATATTATGATTTTTCATTGCCAAGCTGGGATGTTCTTTTAAATGACCTTGGAACTGTTTTAATTCGGTATAACTTAGGAAATGACTTTTTAGGACTTTTTGTTAGTAATCCAGATGCTCATCAGTCTGCAATAATTATTAATACCAATCTTAGACATGAGGGTTCGCATAACTTTACAATTGCACATGAATTAGGTCATTACTTGCTTCATAACAATGAAAGTTTCTTATGTGCTGACCAAGAAATTTACTATCCACAAAATAATCAACTTATTGAACAACAAGCAAATAATTTTTCTATTGAATTGTTAATGCCAATTCAGTGTATTCGTGATTATATAGATGTAACATTTTCTACTCAAAATGTGCAAAGAATAGCTAGTGTTAGTACCCATAAAGTTTCTATGGAAGCGGCAGCTAGAAGACGAATACAAGTTGATAAAAAAAGAAAGCTGGCTTTTATTTCTATACTTAATGATAAAGTTGTTTCAATAGCAGCAACAGAAATTAAAGCAGATGGAACAAGATGGATAGGTAGAAATAGTATTGGTTCAGATGCCGTTTCTTCAAATGATGCTCTTAGATTATATAAATCTAGGGAAAAAAAGTTATCACGTTATTTTCCTGCGGCAGATGCTGATTGGTTACAAGATTTAGAAATTCATATACATCCTTTTGGTTATTCAAATGGATACTATTTATTTATTGAGATGGCATAATAATCGGTAGTTGTTCTGCCATTTATTTTGCCCTTGCGTTTTGCATTTGCAGGATTAATTGCCCCAATTCATTACGACTTAATAGCCGCACTTTGGATTGTCTAGCCAGTTCAATTGCATTGGTGGTGTAGTTGCCTGTCGTGACTACCCACGCACTGTGACAACGATAATATGCCATGCCTGATAAGGCTTCTTGTACAGCCGATACGCCAACACTGCCTGTATAGCATTTGGCTTGTATGGCTATCCGTTGCTGGTCTTTGTGCAGGATTAAATCCGCGCCATAGTCACCCGTCACAGGTGTTGTTTCGACTGTATAGCCGTGAGAGGTAAACAGTTTAGCAAGGTAGTTTTCAAATTCTACACCACTGAGTTTTTTCAGTTCGTCAATGCGCAGTGAGCCATAGTGCTGTTGCCAACGCTGTTGCTCATGATGTTTATCCTGTAGCTGTTTGTGTTGTTGTTTGGCAAAGTGCAGGGTGTCGCGTAAGTAGCGGGCGGGTGGGTCTGGTTTGTCTGGCAGTGGAGTGTTTTGTGCAAACTATCCCGCAGGTGTTGAGTCTGCGGGTCTTGTGGTTTAACGAGAGCTTTGTTACCGAATAATAGATTAGTTAGCCAGTTCATTATAAAAGTTTTCTGCGTAGATTTATCGGTACAAAATGCTGTATTGCTTGGCTGGAAAAACATCGAACTTTTGATAAAATTCCAGCAGATAGCAGATCACACTCCATTCCAGTGCAATCATTACGAAGGGGGGAATAACTGGAAACGGTGTAATGACTACCGCTTATCGCCCGCTAAAGCTATCCAGTTAAATCAAATTATATCGTTTTGTCGGTTATGTGGTACAGGTTAACTGGTAATAACAAAACGCACTGCATCCAAGCGTAATTGCGCGGCTTGAATATTCTCATGCGCTAAGAGCGTCATATCTTTAAGCTGTTCAATTTCTTCGCTTTTAATAGTCGAATTTACCTTTTGTAACCGCACTAAGCGTTTAATTTCCGTCGATAAAGAATCGAGCATAGTTTTGGTTGCCTCATCAATTAACTGCTGTTTATGCGTATCAGCGATATTTTCAGCAGCGGTTAATAATTTAGTAATCGGCATCCGTTGTTTATTTAAAAAAGCGATGATTTGTTGCTTATCAAAGGTTCGCCCTGTTTCCTCTAAATCTGAGTGTGCAATACTATCGGTTAAATCTTTTTGAGCCTGATCGATTAAAATGCGAATCGGCGTATGCGGCAAAAAACGTCCAATTTGTAATTCAGCAGGCGCACTGCATTCGACAATAAATAAACATTCCAACAAAAATTGCCCTCCGCGTAGCTCAGGATGTTTAATAACACTGATAGTGGCATTGCCTGTTTCACTGGATAACACCATATCCATTGCCGCAGTCACTAAAGGATGTTCCCACGTTAAAAATTGTATCTCTTCACGCGCCAAGGCACAGGCACGATTAGCGGTAATAGTCATACCCTCTTCTGGTAATTCAGGAAAATGCGACACCCGCAAATGATCGCTAGGTTTGACAATAAAACAATCTGTCGAATGGAATTCAGACTCCACACCATAACATTCAAATAAATCTTCCATATAAGGCCATAACGCGCCTTCTTTTTCATAGCTATTGAGTTGTGCAATCAAGACATCGGCTTGTTCTTTGCGACAAGAATTAAGTTCCAATAATTGATCGCGTCCATTGTGCATAAGTATTTCCAGATCGCTATTAAGGGCTTTGGTTTTGGCAACAAACGCATCAATTTCGCTTTTATTATCGCTATTTAGTACCGCAATAAGTTCATCATGCAACACATCAGCGACCCGCGCAGCGGCGGAGCTATTACTACGAAACGCATTCAAACCCTCGTCATACCAGTGATACAACACCGCTTGCTCACTGTGTTGTAAGTAAGGAATGTGAATTTGAATAATATGTTTTTGCCCAATCCTATCCAAACGTCCGATACGTTGTTGCAATAAATCAGGATTAGTCGGCAAGTCCCATAAAATCAAATGATGAGCAAATTGAAAATTTCTGCCTTCACTACCGATTTCTGAACAGATTAATAATCGCGCCGTGCTGTCTTGATCGGCAAAATACGCAGCAGCACGGTCGCGTTCAATGATACTCATGCCTTCATGAAACACAGCCGATGCAATACCCGCCCGATTTCTGAGCGTTAATTCTAAATCCACCGCTGTTTGCGCGTGTTTGCAAATTAATAGGGCTTTTTTGCCTGCCAATTTTTTGATTTGTTTAACTAACCACAAATAACGCGGGTCTTGTTGTAAATCAGCATCCGAAGCCACGCCATCCAGCGCGTAGCCATGACGTTCACGTTCTGGAAAACCTTGCACAGTTTGCCGTGAGTTTCTAAATAAAATGCGTCCAGTCCCATGATGGTCTAACAATATTTTAATTAACGCGGCACGGGCAGAGGCTGATTTTTCTGCATCGTGAAGATTGCTTAGTAGACCACTAACATTATCGTCTTTCAGTAATGAACCTAACAGCGCAGTAGCATTCTCATTCAAAGCTTCATCAGCGAGCAATAATTTTGCCGCATCAGCGACGGGCTCAAACAAGCGTTCTTCTTCGATAAATGCTGCAAAACTATAAAAACGGTCGGGGTCTAGCAAACGTAATCGCGCAAAATGACTTTCTTTGCCCAATTGCTCAGGCGTTGCGGTCAACAATATTAAGCTAGGCGATAATTGCGCCAGTTGTTCGACAAATAAATACTCAGAACTAGGTGCTTGCTCACTCCATGCCAAATGATGCGCCTCATCGACAATGACCATATCCCAATCCACCGCTAACGCTTGTTGTTGACGGCGCGGATAATTAGCAAAAAAACTTTGACTACATAAAATAAGCTGCTCGTTTAAAAATGGATTATCACTCGCAGAACAACCATCCTCCTCCTCTTCATCAAAGCCATCACCACCAAATTCACTCAGACAACGGGCTTCATCAAAAACGCTAAAGCGCAAATTAAAACGGCGGCGCATTTCCACTAACCACTGATGCAATAGGCTTTCTGGGACAATAATCAACACCCGCTTGCTTAGCCCATTAATCAAACGGTGATGTAAAATCAGCCCTGCTTCAATGGTTTTACCCAAGCCTACTTCATCGGCAAGCATAATGCGTGGCGCGGAACGATTAGCGGATTCATGAGCAATAAATAACTGATGTGGAATCAGTGATGCACGACCACCTAACAAACCCTTCACAGGGGATTGTTGATGCTGTTGCAATCTGCGCCATGTTTCATAACGCAGCAAAAACCAGCTTGTTGGGTCAATTTGCCCCGTAAACAAACGGTCTTGGGGTTTATTAAATTGAATATGATGGTTGAGTTCAATCTCCTCTAACTCAAGCAAATCGCCAGACGCATTTTTACACTGGTAAATAAGTAAACCGTCTTTCTCAACCACTTCCACGACTTGCATTTTTTCTTCATCAATTGATTCGATGACATCGCCCGCTGAAAATTTGACGCGCGTCAACGGCGCGTTATCAACTGCATACAGACGCTTTTCATTACTGGCTAAAAACAACACCGTGACACGTTTAAAACTGGTCTCCAGTATAAGACCTAAACCAAGCTCTGACTCGGTGTTACTAATCCAGCGTTGACCGGGTATAAATTGTTCCATTGATGGCAGTACCATTATTTGTTAAATCGAAATAGCGTTATTATAAGCATTACTCAAAAAAAAAATCGACAATTCTAGTAGCTGCATGAGTACCCAGCAAATCAGCAGGCGATTACTCACTTAATTTCATAGCACAAAAATAATCAGGATTAAGCACCTCAACGCTAGACAAAGTGTAATCAAGCCATGATAATTTGGGGGGACAGAGTGCAATACGCTACGCACTAATCCTTCATTTCCTGTACAATTTTCATGGTTTCCACCGATACCATACACACCCGCATTAATAACTCAATCACCTGTTCTTTATAATCAGCAAAGCGATAGCTATTAAATTTTTCCGTAATGCTTGGGTCTTTGGTTTTCTTTTCTTTATATTTATCTAATACCCATTCCAAGGCACTGCGATTACCTAATTTATAGTCCCACGCTAACAACGGAATACCGCTTAAACTGGTGTTGTCATCTAATTGAATTACGCTATTTATTTTGTCGGCTTTGAGTTTCGCTTTTGGTTTTGCGACAGGTGGCGTATCTAAACGGTTTAACGGGTATTTTTCTGCGGCTTCATAATTCAAATCTACATCCATTGATTGTTTGTCATAGCCTACCCATTGTGCAAAATTATCATAAAACGGAATGCGGGGGAAATTCACGTTTTAAATTTTGTTGGTATTTTTTACGGTAGGCGGGATTATGTAATACGGCGTAGACATAATAATGGTTTTGAAATTGGTTTAATGCCCAGTCGGTTATATTGTCGTGTGGGTTGCCGTCTTTGTCGTAAACATATAAAGGCAAGCATTGAAAGCTATCTGTACTAGCGGCAAAATGATATTCAGGAATATTATTTACGGCAATGGTAGAAAATTTTGAACGAAAAGCAGTGTCTCTAAAAACTATAGCTAACCGCCAATAAAATGATCATTAAAAGCACTGTTTGAAAAGCTCA
>JBAXNR010000095.1:0-16511 GCA_037133675.1 Methylococcales bacterium | reverse complement strand
GAACCCCCGCAATGGCGATGGGCTTAACGAATCAGCCGTTGAGTTGGCGATTTTTGTTGTTAGCCCCTATTCAGCTAACTTGTTGATAAATTAGGAACTGCATTGGTTTGTAGGGACTACCAAAATATGGACATGATCCTGACTAACAACTCCTTTGATGATTTTTATTTCAAAGGCTTCACACGTCTGTCTAATCAATTCACGGACTTTCAATCCAACGTCTCCTTTCAATACCTTGTAACGATACTTTGTCACGAACACTTGTGGTATTGGATTTTGTAAACCGTATGACTTCCATAACGATATTCCATAAGCTCTCCTTCTTTTCAAGCTTTTGGCTTATCATAACTCACACATCATAGATAAATCTAACCGCCTAAAGGCAACCTAAGTTTTTAGGCATCTTGTTTTAAATAAACCTATAAAATATAGTATCTTACAAAATTTATGTTCCATGAAACTTTGTTTTAACTACTCCCATCTGAGTGATAAATCGTGCAACTTTGTAAGGCGGCAACCCTTGACTAGCAAGGGGGATTCGTTGTTTAAGAGTTGTACGTTTTCAGAGTAAGATGGGAGTACTTAGGTTTGTCTGATTATTACAACATATATCCTGCAGCGCGTGCATCGCTATAAAACATTTTGACCGTATCCAAAGAAAACTCATCCAGATTATATCCAACTTGAGAAAGCTTCTTTAGTATATCGTTAGTGACCGTAATGATATGGCATCCAATAGCATCGGCTTGGAATATATTTAAAAGTTCTCGTGGACTCGCCCAAATAAGTTCGGCGGCAGGTGATACTTTTAGCAAGTTAACTGCTTCAGTCATCAAGGGAATGGGATCCCGCCCTGTATCAGCAATGCGTCCTGCAAATACCGACACATAACTCGGCACATCTGGGTTCAATACAGCAACCACATCACGCACTTGATCTAACGTCATCAATGCGGTGACGTTCAATTTAACGTTCTGCGAGGCTAATTTTTCAACAAGGGCATAACAAGTTTCCTTTTTGGTATTGGTAACGGGTATTTTGACGTAAACATTATCTCCCCAACTAGCAATCTCGCGTGCTTGACGTTCCATATCAACAAAGTCATCCGAGAACACCTCAAAAGATAATGGCTTATCTTTGATCTCTGACAGAATCTCCAGAGCGAATGATTTATAGTCTCTAATCCCCGCTTTGTTCATCAAGGTAGGATTTGTTGTCAATCCCTTGATGAAAGACTTTGCATACATATCCAGCATACCTTCCTTGTCCGCTCCATCTGCGAAGATTTTTATATTCAATTGTTCAACGGTCTTCACGGTCTTTCTCCACTGATAAAATTATTTGAGCGGCTTCAAATAAAGAACCCGCAACAAAATCGTATGAATCTGGCTGTTTTTCGTTATAGCCATAGTCAATAAAAATGGTCTTACAACCAGCGTTTTTACCAGCTTCTACATCCCGCCAACGATCACCGACCATGTAGCTTTCACCCAAGTCAATGTTAAATTTAGCAGCACCTTCGTGTAGCATTCCTGATTTAGGTTTGCGGCACTCGCAACCGTCACCGCTATCGTGATAACACATAATGAATTGATCCATCGGCAACCGCTCACTAAGATAGGAATTAATAGAATCAACGATGCCGCGTGTCAGTGTGCCGCGTGCTACATCAGGCTGATTGGATACAGTAATTAATATATATCCTGCGGCTTTCAGACTCAAGAGTGCTTCGGTAACACCTGATAGGATTTCAACCTCAGCCAGCCCTCGTGGTGGATAGGGTAGCCCATCGCGTACTAAAGCACGATTCAATACACCATCGCGATCAAGGAAAATAGCGCGTGCCTTCTTGGTAGAATCTAAACTCACTTAACCTCCGACTCCCATTTGGTATCATTGGCTTTGAGCTTGGGGTGTGATACTAATAAGTGCCATACCACCGCCTGAAATGCTTCAGAGTGCGGAGTAATTGTCGCTACGTTTGCTGTCGGAATGATAACGCAGACATCAGCCACTTTCGCTGTATAACCGCCATCGCGTCCCACAATGCCAGTTACTTTAGCACCCACAGACTTGGCGTACTTTAGGGCTTCAACCAGATTGGGACTGATGTTCTTTTCCAAATCACCACCCCCGACAGACAAGATGAATAGCGTATCCTTTGGATTCAATCGACTGATTTTTAACCATTCGACAAATATAGTAGCCCAACCTTCATCATTGGTGCGAGCTGTCAATTCTGACACATTGTCGGTAGGTGCATAAGACTCAATGCCCACGATTTTACGAAAATCGTTTACTGCGTGAGAGCAGTTGCCTGCGCTACCACCAACACCTAGAAAAAATATCCGACCCTGATCCTGCTTAACAGTTGCCAAAAGTTCTGCCATCTTTTCAATAGAGTCTATATCTAATGTATTGAGGATGGTGATGGCTTCATTAATATGCTGTTGTGTATAATTCATTTTTTAATGCCTCTGAAGATATTCTTCTGTTTCTTTTAGCCCCTCAAGGGAGCCAATCTCATAAAATCGCTCAAATACTTCATAACCAGCCAGTCGTCCATCTAAGGATAGGCGGTGATAAAGCTCGGCGAGGTCAAACGCTTGATCTTCAGGGTAGTCCAGCAGCATATCAGCAGAGAGTACACCAAGTCCGTAATCGATATAAGCCATGTTTTCAGAGGGGGCGTGCTTATTATATTCAATCAATTTACCTTCACTGAACAGCACATTGCTCCTATCCCAGCGGTCGCCATTTTTAAGCACAGTCATCAGTGCTGGCTGATCGTGTGCTAGGAAACACTTTTCGACATCAACGAACCCAATGGGCAGATAGGAATCCCCATAAAATACGAAAAACGCATCACCCAGCAGGGGTAATGCCTTTTTGATTGCGCCGCCCGTACCCAATAAACGCTCACCATCATAGGAATAGTCAACCTTAAGCCCAAACCGCTGACCATTCCCAATCAAGTTTTCAACCTGTTCACCTAGATAGCCGAGGCACAACACAATATGCGTGACACCTTGGCTGTACAAATAATCAAGTTGCCATTCAATAAAGGGTCGCCCTACGACCTCAACTAAAGCTTTTGGGATGGTTTCAGTAATAGGTCGTAGACGCTTAGCCAGACCACCCGCTAAAATTGCAACGGGCAACATTAGGATGACAATACGACTGAGCTACCCTCAAAATCAAAGCGGAATCTAACTTCCTCCAGTCCTGCCTTAGTCATCGCGTGTCTTAGCTTGTTGCGATCTTTTGCCATAAACATCAAGAATCCGCCACCGCCTGCACCCACTAGCTTGCCACCCACCGCACCATTATTCATGGCTAAGTCATACCACTCATCAATCTGAGGATTACTCATTCCCGTGGAACGTTGCTTTTTATGTAACCAATGGGTGTGCATAATCTCACCAAAAGCCACGGTATCACCCTTTTCCAGCGCGTCCTTACTTTGATAACCTAACTCCTTCACATAATGAAGATTTTTGAGCATATCATCATCACTGACTTTAGTACGGTCGTTCTGATCCTTTAAGATACTACCCGCACTGCGCGAATATCCTGTAAAAAACAGCAGTAAATTATCTTCCAGATCAAAATAGGTATCCATGGTTATATTCAGTGGTCTTGCCGTCACTCTATCATCCTTGTGAAAAGTAAAGCAAGTCACACCACCGAATGCAGCCGCATATTGATCCTGTTTACCAACAGGCTCACCCAAACGATCAATTTCGATGTGACAGGCAAGCTCTGCCAACTCTTCTTGGTGCAGATGTCGGCGACGATGGGCATAAAGAGCTTTTAACAACGCTGTAGTAAAACTGCCAGAAGACCCAAGACCTGTACCTGCTGGAATATCTGCCAGCGTAGTGATTTCTATCTGCGGTGTTTTGAAATCAAGTAACCGCAAGGATTCACGAATGATGGGATGTTTGACATCAGCAATGTGATCAACGTGTTCCAACTGTGAGTATTTGAGATAGATACCTGATGTAAACGGACGCATCACATTCACATACACATATTTATCAATAGCGGCCGCTAGCAAAAAACCTTCATGCTCACGGTAATAAGACGGCAAGTCAGTGCCACCGCCACCTAAGGTAATGCGTAAAGGACTACGCGCAATGATCATAACCAGACTCCTTATAAATTTGTTCAATAATTTTCAATGCTGCATAAGCATCACCTAATCCAGAAGCTGGAAGACGATTCAGACGAATATCGTCATAAAAATCAGCTATCTCAACGTCCCAAGAATTATCTGCCATGGGAAATTCCCAAGATGTTGTTTCTGGCGGTCCCATTTCAGGTAACATTTTGTAATGAGTGAGCCGTTCCACACCATAACTGCCACCTAATCCTGAAATATCTAGCTTGCCATTCCGACCATAGATTTCCATTGAAAACATATTTTTCCACTCAGTGCATGAAGCATGAAGAAATGCGACCTGCTGCTTCGGAGTCTTAAGTATCATGAAACCATTGTCATCAACGGGCATATCCCAGTAGTAGGTATGAGCAAAACCTTGTACCTCAGTAAAGTCTCCGAGAAACCAACGTGAAAGGTCAATCAGATGCGGCCCTTGATCAATCAATTCACCGCCACCAGAAAGTACGGGATTCGCTCGCCACTCCTTGTCGTAACCAATTCGCGCCCCATGTCCGTAACGAGCGCGGATAAACATTAATTCGCCCAGTTCGCCAGAATCAACAATCTCTTTTGCCTTAAGCAAGGCACGATGATAACGGTGGTTAAAGCCCACATGAACTTTAACACCCTGCTTTTTAGCCGCGACTATCACTGACTCCAGTTCCACCGTCGAACGTGCCGCTGGCTTTTCCACCAGTATGTGCTTACCTGCCTCAACCGCCGCCAGCGTGATTTCCGCCAACGAATCGTGCAGGGTAGCAATAACAACTATCTCAACTTCGGGTAGAGCCAAAAGCTCCCGCCAATCAGTGAAAACTTTAGCTCCACTGCTACCAGCCACTACTTTTGCCTTGGCGTCATTAATATCAGCACAGGCGAGTAGCCGCCCATTACCCAATGCTTTAGCTCGTTTTTGACCAATCAAGCCACAGCCAATAATACCAATACCATAACTCATTTATCACCCCACAAAAAACCACGATCCCGCCCAGCGATACGGCGCAGGGTGTAAACATCGCTTGAAGATAATTCATCCTTATGTTCAGACCAATGCTCCCAGTTATCCCAAACCGCGCTGATGAGTTTTCCAGTGATACCATCGCTCGCCGCAGATGCCAGAAATAAAGCTAAATCAGCCCCCAGACCCAACTGAGTACCTCCCACTTCTTTTTGTTTTAACGAACGCTGATAGAAATCATTGCCCACTTTTTCAGGACCCGCTTCGAGAATCTCATCAAGCATACGGGTATTTAAAGCACCTGGCGCAAGTGCATTTACATCAATACCACTGCCACGAACCTCTTCAGCAAGTGTTTCAATAAACCGAACTATCGCCGCTTTGGACACTGCATAAGCACTGATTCGCGGTAGCGGGTTGGTTGCCCCACCACCCGAAAGCTGAATCACTTTTCCGTAACCTTGCTCTTTAAAATGCGGCAAAATCGCCCGACACATTAAAACTGAACCAAAAACATTAATTTCAATCGCTTTAATCCATTCAGCCCAATCAATTTCCTCAATTTCACCTTTGGGTCCATAGACACCTGCGTTATTCACAAGAATATGGCAACCGCCAAGCTGAGTGAGTGTCTCGTTCACCAGAGACTGCACATCCGTTTCAATCGAAACATCACATACTTTGACCAAGACTTTTTGCGTAGGTGTTACCAACTCATTGAGATTGCTCTGAACTTCCTGTAGCAAAGCGGCATTGCGTGCGCATAATATCACATCAGCTCCTGCCAGCACATAGCTTCTGGCAATTTCCAGCCCCAGTCCTTGATTGGCACCTGTGATAATCGCCACTTTTCCTAATAATACTTTTTCCATACTTATCCCTCGCTTGTCAGTGGTGTACCGACGGCAACGTATTTCAATCCCAAAGACATCACGGTTGTTTGCAGATGTCGGTTAGCATCAATGATGACCAGATTAGGCTTGGCAACAGAGAGCAGATTTGCAGCTTCTTGACGAAATTCCAACCACTCAGTACCAACGACTAGCACATCCGCCCCAACCACTGCGTCTAATGCGCTTACATGGCTAGCTACATGACCGAGCCAACCTTCGGGTAACTGCCGAACAACTGGATCATGCACCTGCACACTAGCTCCCCGCTCTATTAACCAATCGCATAACTCTACAGCAAGAGAGCGGCGCAAGGTATCTGTATTGGGCTTATAGGTTAATCCCCAAATAGCGACCGTGACTCCTTTTAAGTCAGGGAATCTCTCCAGTAATTTACGACGTACCCAATTCTTGTGTTCATCATTACTGACCTTGACCGAGGAAAGAAGTGGTGTTATCAACTGTTTTGCTTGGCTTTCTATTCCCAGAAATTCAATATCACGAGCTAACGTCCCCCCCGCAAATGATCCACCAGGAGAAAGATAAGCCTTAGAACCAATCCGTGTTTCAGTTTTCAATCCGCGTTCGACTTCTTTAGCATCTGCGCCGACCAACTCGCAAATCGAGGCTATTTCGTTGGCAAACGTGACTGATGTTGCCAAAAATGCGTTAATTGCGTGCTTGGTCATTTCTGCCGATTCTACGGACATCCATTCAATTCTATCCGTTATAGGTAGTAATAATTTTTCCAGTTTGCTCCTTGCCTCTTCTGTACGCACACCAACCACTATTCGATCAGGTTTTAAAAACACATCCAATGCTTTGCCTAAACGAAGATTTTCTGGGGAACAGGCAAAGCTAATATGTTTATTCGCCAGATTCTCGCAAGCAAAAGCTTCAAGCTTACGAATTGAGCCAACTGGCATTTGAGAGGACACTAAAACAACAGTGCCATCGGACAGCACTGGCAAGATACTTTTAATTTGATTCAAAACAAAATCGACATCGGCTTGGTCGTCATCATCAACGGGGGTATCAAAGGTGACCCATAGCACCTCAGCATCAACAGCCGCATCAGTCATGGTAGTCGTAAAACGCAATCGTCCTTTGGTAATTCCTGCTTGTAAAAGATCATCCAAATTAGGTTCAAAAAGCGGAGCCTTACCTTGATTCAAACTATCAATAGTTTTTTGATCTGGATCGAGTCCTACAACATCATGACCAACGGATGCCAAGCCAGCAGCAGTTACCGAACCCAAATGCCAGAGACCTTGCACACACACTTTCATCATCAATCCCTCGCCTCGAATACCCATTCATTGTCACGCAAATACTCCACAGTTTTTATCACTCCCTCACGAATATCAAGCTTAGGTTTCCAACCCAGTGACTGAATTTTTTTCGTCTCCAGAAAGATGAATGGATTATCACCAATCCAGCCACGGTCGCCGCCCGAATAGTCTAACTGCGGCTTAAGACCCAATTCTTCGCAAATCCAGCCAATAGAATTATTAAGTTCACAATAGCCATCGACACCCAAATTAAAGATATTGACCTTATCATTAGCTTTATCCATAGCCAGTAAAATAGCATCAATACAGTCCTGAACATACAAGTAAGATTTCCGTTGTTTGCCATTACCAAGCACTGGCAAACGCGACGGATCAGCTTTCAGTTTTTGATAGAAATCGAAAACATGACCGTGGGTATAGCGTTCACCGAGGATAGAAACGAAGCGAAAAATCCAAGATTGAAAACCAAAACCTTCGCAGTAAGCAGCAATCAAACCTTCCCCTGCTGCCTTAGACGCACCATAAAGCGAGGTCTGAATAGGAAATGCTCCATCTTCTGGCGTTGGAACAACAGGTGCTTCGCCATAAACCGAACCAGTCGATGAAAAGGCGATTTTTTTGATGTTATTCGCCCGCATAGCTTCCAGAACATTGTAAGTAGCAATGGTGTTCTGTTCCAAATCCTTGCGAGGATGTTCTGTGCCGAAACGAACATCGGCATTCGCCGCAAGGTGAAAAACCGCCTCGCCACCAGCAAATGCCTGCTTCAACGCATCGAGATCAAGCAAGTCAATTTCGATAAGCCGAAAATTTGAATGAGCCAACGCGCCGTCAAGAAATCGACGCTGCCCTGTGGAAAAATTGTCGATACCTATCACTTGATGACCATCAGCCAATAAGCGATCAACCAAAGTGCTACCAATGAAACCAGCACAACCGGTAACAATAAATTTATTAGTCATGCAAAGACTCCTTGTTACGAAAAACCCAAAATTTTGAAGCTAAATATCCAATACCAACCGTAACTACGATGGATATTACAGCACTTAAATAAGTTGAGACTCCATGTTTACTTACAAAAAATGATACGATACTTATCGTTATCACATAATTAATCATCAAAACCCCAGAATATCGAATCGACTGACGAATTACACCGTTATCTGCAACACGAAATGTGAATTTACGGTTGGCAGCAAAATGAAAGCTAACTGCAATCACATAGGCGACACTCACAGCAATACGATAATCGAGTTCTAAAACCTCAACGCCTAGAGCAATAAATCCAAAATAAATAAGTGCCGTCAACCCACCAACAACCAGATAAACCCAAAACTCTGATTTTATTATTTTTCTGAAAAAAACCATTAGCTGGTTATCCACTTTGGCTTAAATGTTGCGCCTATACACAGATTACAAAATTCCGCCTTTAGTGGGATGGGAAAATAGGCTGACGAAGTCAGTGAAAAATACGGGGACAATTCTTCAAAAATCTCATGTGGAAGATTGATGTGTTCACGTTCTATAAACCATTTATAACTTTGTTTATAACGAGCTTCAAATATTCGTTGTGCTGATATTTTACGAGCTAAAGAATAAGCCAAACTACCCTCACATGGAATAACAATAGATAATACGCCTTGATCCTTATCACACAGTCGGTACATCTCACTAACCGCTACAGGAAGATTCGGGAGGTGTTCAAGTACATGAATTGCCAAAATCCGATCAAAATAGCCATCTTCAAAATCCATACGCAGCTGACAATCACCGACAACTGCATTAATTTCTGGAAATTGCTTGTTCAAATCCGCAATCATATTTTCGCGTATATCAACGGCAAAATAATTTGCTTTTTGTTGTTCGTTGAGCCGTTCATACTTGAGATGTTCGCCGTTCCCAGCACCAATTTCTAATGTTCGAGTAAATTTTTGTGGTGCAGTTTTAACTACATAGTTATGGTTAAACTCATCAACAATACCATAACGACGAGGAAGAACCTCGTGCCAATATTGCATAAAGTCATCACTGACAATGACTTGCTCTGGGGTAAGCGGAGGAAATATTTTGGGCCATTTAGTATGCTTATTTATTTCAATGTCTGGCATCTTACTTTCCTGAAAAATTAACTTTCCGATCTACTATATACATAGGTCGCCCCTTTACCTCATCATAAATACGCCCAACATATTCTCCAATCAACCCAAGACCCAGTAATTGTACACCCGCAAAAAAACTCACCAAAAGCACTGTTGTAGAAAGCCCTGGAGTCAAATCGACAAAAATAAACTTTTGTATCACATACCAGATACCTAGCAAAAAACTCAGACCCGCCAGTATAAATCCACCTACTGACATCATGAATAAGGGCTTGGAACTAAAACTAATTAAACCATTTAGCCCTATTTTCAAAGAACCAGTCAGTCGGTTGTAATTACCTGCGCCAGAGTAACGCTCATCACGGTCATATTCAATGAATGCCTGTTTAAAGCCAACGTAAGCTACTAGACCACGCAAAAAACCATGACTCTCATTTAACTGTCGTAACTCTTCAATGACGCGCCGTGTCATAATGCGAAAATCGCCTGTATTGCGTGGAATCTGCACATCGCTAAATTTGTTGATGGCTGTATATCCAATATGGGAGATAATGCGCTTGACCAAGGTTTCCCCCTTGCGAGAACGTCGTTTAGCATAAACTACCTCATAACCTTCGCTTAACTTTGCGTACATTTGCTCAATGAGTTCGGGCTGATCTTGAAGATCAACATCAATCACTACACAAGTTTCACCCGTGCAGGTTAATATCCCAGCCATTGTCGCTGCTGGCTGCCCGAAGCGGCGCGAGAAGACCATAAGCTTAATATTTGGGTTACGGTTGATCTCTTTGAGGATAACCTCTTCCGTCCGATCTGGAGAGGGATCAAGGGTGAAGATGATCTCGTAGGTTTTGCCCATTTGCTCGAAAACAGCTTCTACCCGCGCTAAAAAAGGGCGGATGTTAGCTTCCTCTTTGTAGACGGGAACAACAATAGAAATATTACTCACTAACTCTCCTAAAACCTTGTTGACTAAACCATATATATGCTATTAACAGCAAAAAACCTGCTATGGTAAAGTAGCTAACTGCTAATGGCAACTCATAAGAAGAAATAATTGGAACTTTTAAATCAGTTATGACCACCTGTGTTAGCCCATTAAATGTTGGTTTAGACATTAAGATTCTTGTTCCTTGCGATATTTTCTGAAACCTCGAATAAGCTAAAGGTAATGAAACAGCATACTGACTCGCTTGTACAAAATTATTTGCGAGAGGGAAACTAAAACTTCGTTGGTAGGGGGATGTGATTGTGCGATTAACATCGCTTGACGATAAAGGAAAAATTCCAGCTGAGCCAATATCTAGTCTTGATATCAAGATAGGCAATAGACGCTCGTGACTATGATTAACAAAGTCAATTATTGAGAATTCAGAAGAGGAATCGGGAACAAGTGAAACAGAACTAACACCATCGGGAATGTGAACTTTTATTTTGATACCAGAGACTGGGATATGTAAATGTTGAACGAAAACGACACTATCTTTCGTTGCAGCATTAGTCAAATTTACATTGACCCCCTCACCTGTAAGTGCCACACTTTTAGCTTCTAAATAAAGATATTTATCTAATTTTTCAACTGGTACAGATATAAAATTATTTTGTATAAGCACCCCATCAATATCTATGATATTTTTATCAAAAATCAAATAAAATCGTGAAGCATAATCTGTTGCTATATTTTTATTCGGAGAAAATCCATCGGCATTAAGTATGGCAGGAGCTATCAAAGATTTTCCAGAGCAAAGAAGAATCAGCAATGCTACTAAAGTCGTTTTAATCCAATGGTCTCGGAGACCCCAACTGTCACAAGCGTATGCTAGAACGATTGCGCCAAATATTGCCACAAAGGAAAGCAATCGGTAAGGAAACTGTGTTGCCCAAGTCGATTTTGGAAGGAATTGCCAAAAATCAATGGGAGAATATGCGATAAAAATAAAAATAAGTAAAAAAGTAATGTTTATAATTATATCTACACGAGATTTTTTTTCTTTAATGAAATAAGCAATCGCAGCTATTACAGAGGGAATAATCCACATACTGACATCAAAATAGTATTCTACCGCCCCTTCAATCGCGTCCTTAAATGACACTGGCCATCCAGTAAAGCCTGAAAATGAGGTGTAATGAGCCGAGTAAAAAGGATTGTCAGCAAGAAATGAAATACCTAAATCGGTATGGCTCAAAAGTGCTGGTAACCACTGAAAACTACTTATACATATACCTAAAATCAGACCAACGAGTAACACTTCAGCAGAATCACGCCTATTAAAAACAAACGAAGCAATTACCATTACAGCAATAACGAATGCGCCCCACATTAGAAAAATTGCATGTGCAATAGCTAACAAAAAAATGGTTAGCATAACTGTTAAAGCTGCGATATGTTTGGAATACCGAGCGACCAACGCCCATGACAAAGGTATGAAAGTGAGTACTGCCTGTGCGAAAGTTTCCGAAAAAGCAACTCGACCATATAAATTCGACTGTATATATGGAAAAGATAACCATGCAATTACAGCAACTATACTTGCTTGTTGACTCAAGTTTTGAATTCTACATGTTGTATAAATTGCCATTGCCGCGAGCCAGCGAATTATAACAACACCCATTACCAGTGAATCTAATGGAGCAAATCCAAAAAATAGCCCAGGTTGGGCGAAAAGCGATGACAAAACTCCATAATACTGAAATACAACCATGTCTGGTGGGTCTCCAGCAAGTTGCAATCGCGGTATAAGCTGACCGTGCAATAAGGCATCATGAAAATTCAGTGCTAATGCAACATGTCTTGCTAAATCTTCTCCTGAACTATGAGGTACGGTTTTCAGTAAAAATAGTTGAAACGCAGATAAAATAGCAAATGCAAAAAGAATTGCAACTATCGGGAAAGTGACAAGTCGTTTAGGGGGGGCTATTGACTTCAATCCAACCTGATTAGTTAGTCCCACTAAAAACAAGAAACTAAAAAAAACATAACTGGCATATAATAGCCACCCATGTTTTATAAAGTAAGTCGCGAAACTGACTTTCATTTCAAACGATGAGTTTTGTATTTCTGTTATGGGATCGTAAGCATTTTCTACTGGATGTATTACTAAAACATCGCCACTGGTATCCATACGGCTGATTTGGCGTTGAGCTTTAAATGCCTGAATTGGAAAAGTTTTAAGCGTTTCACCCATTCCATTTTCAATTCGGGCGTTTTTTATACTAATTACTGATGTTATTTGTGCCGCGTTTAAGGGGTCAAAGCGAATTGCCTTTATTGGCAAGGAGGGCAATGAAAACGAATATTCAGAAAAATCTCCAAATTTAACTAGTGCTTTTCTTGAATCCAGTTCATTGTATCCACCACCGATATCAAAAAATATTTGACTAGTGCCACCTTGAGGGGCTTGTATATCAATTAAAAAATATAATTGATTGTCCTGTAAATAATCTTTGTAACTAAGCAGACCAGCAATAACAAGTGTGCAGAGCATTAGTAAAACTATTTTTAAATACCTCACGCTACAATACCTTCCAGAAAAAACAAAATATTTCATCAATAAAAAACTAGAAAAAGCAGTTATAAACGTAGAAAAAATGGTTCCATGATATGGAGTTAATAAAAATAATTCGACGGTTACAGTGGTTACGCTTAAGGTAATAACGTAATTAGAAAAAAGCATCAGACAATATTTCACTATATCAGAAGGTAATAGTTTACCTTCATGACGATAAGTGAATGAACGGTTTAGTATAAAATGAACGACAACTGTGATGAAATAGGCATAAGTAGCAGCCAATCGATAATCAATCCCAGCTTTTCCATAAAACAACCATACCAGAAAAATGTTAAGTGCAAATGTCGCCAATCCAACAATAATGAAGCGTACTAATTGCCATCCATGAGACTTAATATACGAAAGAAACTTAGACTCCATTTCAAACCTTTGTGAATCTAAATTTAACGATTGCTTTTATCCAAGTAATGGGGTCTGCAAACATACGGACTTTTTTTCCCTGAAGAAAAGACCTCGAACGATAATTAACAGGAATTTCCACAGGCATAAACCCCTTTCTAATAAGTTTAATCAATAATTCATAGTCAAAATCAAATCGGTTGCACTCAAAATCAATTCCTTCAATACAATCACGTCTAAATACTTTGTACATGGTAAACGGATCTTTTAACCAAACGCCATAAAATACATTGACTAATGTGGCAAATATCCAATGACCACAGTTTAAGAAAAACGCGTGCAGCGGTTGATCTGCAAACTTTCGCATTTTCCATGCACCGCCGCCATGTCTAGCACCCAATACAAACGCTTCTCTGCCATCGCGTAACAATTCTATCAGGGCATCATAGTCATCAATATCATATTCATCATCGGCATCTTGGATCAGGATAAAATCACCTGTTGCCTTCTTAAGCCCTGCTCTTACAGCGTGTCCCTTACCTCGAGGTTCATCTTCAAAAATCACAGTGACTCTTGGATGATCGGTATATTGAACAACAATTTCTTTAGTACCATCATTTGAGTTGCTTTCTACAAGAATCAATTCTATGTCCATTTCGTGTAGTTGTTTGTTAAGAACTCTTTCTATTCCATGATTGATAGTAGACGCTTCATTGTATGCAGGCATAATAACTGATAATTGAAGGTTACCCGTTTTTGATTGTTTTTTTGCAATCATTCCAACCCCAGATGCAGTGATTGGAAACGGCTTACGAAGTAAATGTGCAGGTAACACCGCACTAGCAAGCTTCATTATGGGTGACCACATTGGTACAGGGTGTTTAGCAAAATGCCCTGCAATATAATCGATAGACAAGGTTTTCTTTGCTGGAAAATGGCTGATTTCCGAAAATCCTTCCTGAAAAAGTAATGAGCGTAAATTTTTGGTATCAAAATACGAAATATGTTCGAGTTTAAACTCCATCCAATTTGTTTTAAGTAGCTTAGCCGACCAAGAATCAAGCGAGGGTACTACGCAAAAAATCGATCCATTAGGCTTTAATAAATCAAATACTGTCTGTAAAAATAAGCGAGGGTCTCTGACGTGTTCCAGCACATCGCAAAATACAACGTAATCAAAACATTCTTTCTGTCCTGCTAATACGCTGATCTCACCTTGAATAACTTCTCCTTGAAATTCTTCTAGTTTGCTTCGTGCCGTAGCACAAGCGTATGGTGAGTATTCTACACCAGTCACTTTAAGACCTCGTGCCGCAGCACGACTCAAAAAATCACCACCACCACAGCCAATTTCTAGCAAAGATCCAGAAACTAAGGCATCACCAGACAATAAAATATCTAAATAGCTATCCGCAGTGGATTTTTTAAGTGCCTCAACATGGCTCAGCCCTTCTTGATCTGATGATAAAACAAAATAGTCACCACCATATATTTGACCAAGAATTTCATCCGATGGCTGTGGATTTATAAGCATAAATGCACAGTCATCACAACGAACAATTCTGTGGTTTTCCAAGGTAAACGTATAGTGGAGATGTCGAGACCCACATACAGTACACATATTAATAACATTATTAGCAATCATCATTTTTCTGGCATAGTCCTGATTTTTTCAAAAGAGAGTAAATATTGTTTACCCCTGTTTTGTTAGCTTAAGATTTCGAAATACTTGAGCCGTAAACGATAATATTCGATGGAAAACCACAAGACCATATATATATCGCATTTGGATTTGTCTCTTTCGGAAAAAGATCAAGTAAATTCTGACGGGTTAATAGATTCAAATTTTTTTCTTCAGCATAAAATGCTTCGCCTTTCAACTTGAGTAAATAACGAAATAGCTTTTGAGGTAAGAGGTGTAATAATGGTATGTGCGTGTGCATTTCAACAGGAAACCAACGATTAGGCGTAGTAATGTAAAAATTTTTGGAAACGCGCATCAATTCACGAATAAAAGCTTCCTGATCGCATCTTGACCCAACATGCTCGATCACTGCGTTAGAGTAAACGCAATCAAATTCTTGATCCTTAAATGGTAAAGGCTTACCCACTTCCAGCTGAACAAACTTTGTGCCAGGATATTCCTCAGTCAACCAATTTGCATCCTGCATTCCAGCACAGGTAAGATTTTCAGGAAATGGGTAAAGTTTTTCCAAAAAATTAGCACTAGGATCACGCTCAGACGTTACACCTAAGTCCAACACTGAAAGATGACCTAAGGGCGGAAATGCCTCAAAGAAAAGATTAACTATAGACTGACGTGCAGCGAGACTTAGCTCAGTTGCAATCTTAGATAACATTGATTTACGGTAATAAGGAGTATCTACACTCATACATAATTTCTCTTTAATTTGCACAGTTTAGTTATTAATTCGCGATTTTAAGCCGACCAGACAATCCAACTGACACTCTTATAAGTAACAGCAAAAACGCCAATCCAAATAAACATACCCATAGTGCTTGGTTAAGTTTTTCTGGTCTGTAGGTAAAGCTTACATCATATTTTCCTGCCTTACTTACCCATATTCCCTTTGATGATTCATTGACCCGTATATAGTCAACTTTCTCACCATTTAGAGTTGCCACAAAATCACTAGGATAATAAGTTTCGCCAAGTACAATGATGCCAGAACTACTCGCATCAATGGTAAAATCGGAGCTGTTATTAGTCAACTTGTATTCCCTTGCAGGCACCACTTGGTAAGGTGCATTATTGCTTACCTCCCCCTGCGGAATAAATTGACTTTCTACTGCGGCAAAGGGTGTATGTGATTTATCTGCCAATGCCTCTAAAATATCCGATGGTTTATGTATCTCTACTATTTTGTTTACAAAAAAAGCCCTTGGCCAGACAGACTGTCTTTGCCAGACACCCAAATCGCTAGAGTGTACTAATTTCATATCTTCGGGCATTTTGGTACCCATTTCAGCTACCATGTAACCTATCCCCAATAAATCCAGTGCAGCTGCTCGACTTTCAATTTGCTCATTTGTGATTAAACGCAACCAGCCCCATGACGCGATGACTGGGTAATCAATAATATCTAAAAGGTTTCCGTAATTCTTACTTCTCAATGCCTCAATAGGTACGATTCCTTCCAGACCCAATCTAGCGTTAAAGCCAGGAAATAATACATAT
>JBAXNR010000094.1:0-16544 GCA_037133675.1 Methylococcales bacterium | reverse complement strand
AAAAACTAATTTTAACGCTTAAGCAAGTTAATTTTTTATGAGAAAGCCGTGCAGTCATACCTACCGCGTTGAAGCTATTGAACGCCTATTCAACCAATCCAAATAATGGGTAACACCTTGTTGAACGCTTAGAAATTCACGCTCATAACCAGCGGCTCTTAAGCCTGAAATATCCGCTTGGGTATAGCTTTGATACGCGCCTTTTAAATGGTCTGGAAAAGGAATGTAGTGAATTTCGCCTGTTTTATGCCAATCTATCACCGCTTGCGCCATAGTATTAAAGGTTTCAGCACGCCCCGTGCCAACGTTAAAAATACCGCGTTGATCGGGATGATCTAAAAACCAACAATTGACAGCAACCACGTCATCAACATGAATAAAATCCCGTTGTTGTTCACCATCGGCAAACCCATCACAGCCTGCAAATAAACGCACTTGTTGATGTTCAAGCACTTGTTGATTGAAGTGAAACGGGGTGCTACTCATCGCGCCTTTGTGCTGTTCTCTTGGGCCATAGACATTAAAATAACGTAAGCCAACAATCGGGCTTTTGGTTTCTGGCAATATCGAACGCACATGTTGATCGAATTGAAATTTTGAATAGGCGTACATATTAATCGGTTGTTCACACGCTCGATCTACTCGAAAACCCTGTTCACCATTGCCATAAACTGAGGCAGACGACGCATAAATAAAGGCGATATTTTTCGTAATACAGGCGTGTAGTAATCGCTTGGAATAGTCGTAATTGTTTTTCATCACATACTGCCCATTCCATTCGGTAGTTGCTGAACACGCGCCTTGATGAAAAACCGCGCTGACTTTGTTTAGAAATTTTGGCAAATTAATATTTTCCAAAAATTCGGCTTTATCCATGTAATCAGCGATATTTAAGTCAGTGATATTGAGTATTTTATGACCATTGGCTAGATTATCGACCAGCAGAATATTGTCGAGTCCACGCTCATTCAAAGCGCGAATTAAATTGCTACCGATAAAACCAGAACCCCCTGTGACAACTATCATTCCCCAGCCCTCGCTTTGTTAATCATGCGTGTTGTTGATTGTCCATCGACAAACGATAAAATAATGACTTCGCCACCTGCGTTAATTACGCATTCACCACCTGCGACTTGATCGGACGTGTAATCACCGCCTTTGACAATGACATCAGGTAATAACCGACAATACAAACGTTCTGGCGTGTCTTCGCTAAAATCAACCACCCAATCGACACACGCTAACGCTGATAATACCGTCATGCGTTCTTGTAAGCCATTGATAGGACGAGTTTCACCTTTCAATCGTTTCACTGAATCATCAGAATTGACCGCAACAATTAATCTATCGCCCAAGGCTTTCGCTTGCTGTAAATAAGTGACGTGTCCTGCGTGAAGTAAATCAAAACACCCGTTAGTCATAATGACGCGTTCATCATGGGCTTTTGCAGCGGCAATTAAGTGTACTAATTGATCTTCGGAGACCACACCAAAAGACGAATCACGGTCGCCGTGCATAGCGCGAGTCAATTCCAGTATGGAAACGGTAGATGTGCCTAGTTTGCCAACCACGACTCCAGCCGCTAAGTTTGCCAAATACATGGCTTCGGTGAGCGGCTTTTGAATGGCAACACTTAACGCCATCACAGCAATGACGGTATCGCCCGCGCCTGTGACATCAAATACATCTTTGGCTTGTGCGGGCAAAGAATGGCTTTGTTCGGACTGGATTAAGGTCATGCCCGCTTCGCCGCGTGTTAATAACAGGTTGGGAATCTGTTGTTGCTGTAATAATTGCCGCGCTTTTGCCAGTAATTCAGCTTCATCGCTATACGAACCAATCACCGCGTTTAATTCGGCTAAGTTGGGCGTGAGAATATCAGCATTAGCATAACGTTGATAATCAACGCCTTTAGGATCAACGAGCGTTGTTAAACCTTGGCTTTTGGCGAGTTGAATATAATCAGCCACATCAGTTAATGTGCCTTTGCCATAATCAGAAAACACAATCACATCGTAATCGGGTAGATGGTTTTGCAAACGGCTTGATAATGCAGCTCTGTCAAAATATAGCGTCGGCTCTTCAAAATCCACGCGAATCAATTGCTGATGTTGCGCCATGATACGCAATTTACAAATCGTGCGAATTGCATTCTCAACCACAAAGTCACAGACTACGCCGTGGGTTTCTATAGTTGTTTAAGTGTATCGCCTTCCGTATCCGCACCGACTACGCCCAATAAAGTAACTTGACCGCCCAACTTGGCAATATTTAACGCCACGTTACCCGCACCACCCACACGTTCTTCGGTACTTTTAACTCGAACCACAGGCACGGGAGCTTCGGGTGAAATACGCGCCGCATGTCCAGACCAATAACGATCCAGCATCAAATCACCGATGACTAAAATCCGTGCTTTATTAAATTCAGGGCTTGTCGCTAACACTTAATCTCTCCTCAACCGCACCACACCAATAGTGACCAATTAAAATATGGGCTTCTTGAATACGCGCTGTCACCCTAGAAGGCACAAGCACAGTTAAAGTCGCTTGTGCGCGTATCATGCCACCGCTCGCACCCGTTAACGCAATGACGGCCATGCCTTTATTGCGTGCTGCTATGGCTGCTTTTAACACATTATTACTGTTGCCCGATGTGGAAATGGCAATCAAACAATCGTTTGAATTACCAAGAGCTTCAACTTGACGGGAAAAAACCGTTTCAAAATCAAAGTCATTGGCATGAGCGGTTAAAATTGAGCTATCAGTGGTTAACGCAATCGCCGCTAATGCCCGACGTTTTTTCTCATAACGCACTACAAATTCTGCCGCGATATGCTGACAATCAGCGGCACTACCGCCATTACCGCACAGTAAAATTTTACCGCCTTGTTGTAAGGTGTTAATCAGCAACTCAGCGGCTGCTTCAATCACTCCATTACAACTGGCTAAGTCGTTTATCACCGCACGATGCTGTTCAAGCTCGTCTATAAAGAGTTTCAATACCTTGTCTCCGCTGTCGCATTTTTATAATGGGTTTATTTTATCATTACTAGCGGGGCTATGAGGGATGTTGTGTGTTATTGGTAAAACGACAAGTTTCAGTTTTGTAATTATTATGCGGGGGCATTGGGCTATTCACGGGTTGAGTCTTACAGCCTTGGGTGGCTCGGTGGGTTTGAATTGCGATAAATGTAGGATGTTATTTATCTGCGTTAGTGGGCAAACGTTTTTGTGTACATTGCCAATTTCGTCCGTTTTGCGTGATGCACACGATAGAGATGTTTGTCCACACTACCTGACTGGGGAACGAAGCGCATCGTTCGAGAAATATTACACGTTGGCACATCTATTGCGCTAATGATTCCTTAAACTCTCTTCTTGAGTCTTCAATAGAGTTTATTATTTCCTTCTTGAAATTATCCCTACTATAGACTTCTTCAAGTTTAAGAATAGCGGCATCAGTAGCTATGCCTACTCCAAAACCACCCAATATTCCACCCACTGCTGCGCCTATTGCTGTACCAATTCCAGGCACAACTGATCCGATAGCAGCCCCCGCCGTTGCTCCAGCCGCAGCACCGCCACCTGTACCTATTATTTCACTAGCTGCAACTTTTGCTAAAAATTTTGAAGCTAATTTAAGCGTACCTTTACCAATTACTTTAGTAACTATTTTTTTACTAATAAGTGCTGTCATTGAACCAATTGCTACAGTTGTTCCTGTCGCAAACATTCGAGATTTAATATTGATAATATCTCGATGACTTGGTGGAGTGAATACAGATGCTAAAGAAGATTGCTTTAATATTTTTTTAGTATAACCACCGAAGTCTGAAACTTTATTTTTTTCTAAAATAATTTTAACTACATTTAAATATTCTTGTTGAGCCGCATCATGCTCGCTTATTGCTTTTTCAACTGATGCTTGCACGTCTTTAAAAGCATCTTCGTTTTGCAAAGTATTTTTCAATTGGTTTTCCATATAAGTATCTAACTCCCCTGTCAACATTTTATAAATTCTAGTATATTCACCTTGCAAGCTGTAATACCAATCAAGGTAGTTACCAACTTTACCTTCTAATTTATCAAACGCTCTATCAACCTGTTCGTTTAATAATTGTTTGGGTAAGTTCATTTTTTTTAAAGTTTCATTTTTTAATTTATCAATTTCTTGATGTGTACCAATTTGATATACAAAGCCATCAATTTCCTCAACTTTAGCAGTAACTGTTGACTCTATTACTACCCTTACTTTTTGTATTTCTAGCGTCCAAGAATCAATGTATGAAAAAATAGGAATATAAACAAATATAAAAATGAATGTGGCAATAGCTGATATAAAAAATATATTCGGATTTGGAAGATTTTTTGAATTATCAACAGGTGTTAATGGATTAACTAAACGACGATATTCATGTGATGGAATAACTAAACAAGAAAGCATCGCGCAAGCATTATAGAAAATAATCAGTCCACCAATACTTAATATTAAAATAGCAGCAAAACGACTTTCTTCACCAATACCAGCCAGAGCATAAGCTTTAAAACCATCATAAATTGCTAAAACTCTTGATAATTCATAGACTAACGGGCTACCATTCATATTTTGCAATGCTTGTTTTTTGAATTCAATAGCATCGTGAATAGATTCAAACGACTGAACATTTGGAAAAATAAAATTTAAAACTATGTATATAGTCAACATAATTAATGGACATACCATTCTAGTCCATTCTAATGCTGTATTAACGACTAAATAAGGTTTAAGCTCATGTGTTGTTAGTTTTTTACAATAAGAAAAAATTAACCAAAAGACAGGTATTGTTAAAAAGAAAATAAACCATTGAATATTATCATAAGAATAAAATTGAATGAGCATAAAAAAAGATGAAAATAATGCCCAAATAATCAAAAATATTACTTGAAAAATGCGTCCAGAAAATAAATTAAACAATAATCCTTTATTAACGAATCCACTAAGATGTTTTATTTTTTTTATGGTAGTTGTGTAAACACCAGATAACCAAACTGGTAAACTAACTATAAAAACACTTAATGCAACAAACCACGATCGCTCAATAGCAAATTTACTAGCAATAAAATAAATAGATAGCATTAATATAGATGATTTTATTGCAAATATTAATTGTTCATTTTTAAAATTCACTTCTTTATTGCCTGTGGTAACGGTGTGTACTGTGTCATTATATCGTACAATACCCCATAAATAGCCATAATCCATCAGGACTACCCTTAAAACCCCATGCTAAATTTTAAAAATATCGCCTTACGCCGTGGTGCGCGGGTTTTGTTTGCCAACTCTACTTTCACGATACACAAAGGACAAAAAGTCGGTTTTACAGGCGCGAATGGCGCAGGTAAATCCAGTTTTTTCGCGCTAGTTAAAGACGAGCTACATTTGGATGAGGGTGAATTTACCTTGCCGCCCAATTTGGCAATTGCTCATGTATCGCAGGAAATGCCTGCTACTGAACGCGCCGCGATTGATTATATTATTGATGGTGATGCTGAATTAAGACGCTTACAACAGCAACTTGCCCAAGCTGAACAAGCCGACAATGGTTTAAAACAGGCGGAACTACACGCGGCGTTGGATATTATTGGTGGCTATACTGCCCAAACTCGCGCAGCTCGGTTAATGAATGGTTTGGGTTTTAACGATAGCCAACACCAAAATCCTGTTAGTTCCTTTTCAGGCGGTTGGCGTATGCGTTTAAATTTAGCGCAAGCCTTGATGTGTCGTTCTGATGTGTTGCTATTGGATGAACCGACTAACCATTTAGATTTAGATGCGGTTATCTGGTTGCAGGACTGGTTGTGTAAATATGAAGGTACGTTGTTATTGGTTTCGCATGACAGGGATTTTCTCGATACCATCACCGATCATATTGTCCATATCGAACAAGGTAAAGCCGAGATTTACACGGGCAATTATTCAGCGTTTGAACGCATGAGAGCGGAAAAATTAGCGCAACAACAATCTGCCTATCTCAAACAACAACGCGAAATCGCCCATATTCAAAGTTTTGTCACGCGCTTTAAAGCCCAAGCGACCAAAGCACGACAAGCACAAAGCCGTATTAAAGCCTTGGAACGCATGGAATTGATTGCACTAGCTCATGTTGATTCGCCATTTGATTTTAGTTTTCCTGCGCCGTTAAAAATGCCTAATCCTTTATTGACGCTGGAAAAAGTCGATATTGGTTATGGCGATAAGTGCATTATTAAACAGGCGAGTTTAACCATCGCTGCTGGCGATAGAATTGGTTTATTAGGGCCAAACGGCGCGGGTAAATCGAGTTTAATTAAAGTATTAGCGGGCGATATGTTGCCCTTATTAGGCACACGCCGCGAAGCTCAAGACTTAAAAATCGGTTATTTTGCCCAGCATCAACTGGAACAATTACGGCTGGATGAAAGTCCGTTATGGCACGTTCAACAATTGGATAAAACCGCGACTGAAAAAGACCTACGCAATTTTTTAGGCGGTTTTGATTTTCGTGGCGATAAAGTATCGGAAGTGGTTAGACCGTTTTCAGGCGGTGAAAAAGCCCGTTTAGTGTTGGCGTTGCTGGTTTATCAAAATCCCAATTTATTGTTATTGGACGAACCAACTAACCATTTAGATTTAGAAATGCGCCACGCCTTAAGCGTTGCTTTGCAAGATTTTCAAGGTGCGATGGTGGTAGTGTCGCATGATCGGCATTTATTGCGTTCTGTGACTGACCAATTATTATTGGTATCAGGCGGTAAAGTACAACCCTTTGATGGTGATTTAGACGATTACCGTGTTTGGTTGACTGAACAGAAAAAAGCCGAAGAAAAACCTGCTGAAAACCTTGAACCGAGTGTGTCGCGTAAAGATCAGCGCAAGGTAGATGCTGAAAATCGCCGTAAATATAAACCGCTCTACGATGCCTTGAAAAAAGCCGAAGACGCAGTGGAAAAATATCATGCGGAACAAAAACAGTTAGAGCAACAATTGGCTGATCCTGCTATTTATGAAGACGGCGAAAAACCCCGTTTGAAACAAGTGCTGGATCGTAAAGTGCAAGTGGACAAATTACTGGAAGACGCTGAAATAGCATGGATGGACGCAGAAGAACAAGTGGCTGCGATACAATAACAAAGACACTTTTACACGAGTTTTTAATAATCAATCATGTCATTAGCCAAACACCAATTTGCACCTCTACCTTATTTTATTAATAGTGCCGCGCTTTTTTCTCAACTTGCCAATAAACCGTGGTCTGTGTTTCTCGATAGCGGCTATCCTCATAGTCAGCAAGGTCGTTATGATATTCTTGCCGCTGATCCTGTTTGTACGCTAGTTACGCATGGCAAGATAACTGAAATCAATCGACAAGGCATAATCACACATTCCACTATCGATCCTTTTGATTTGGTTAAACAAGAGTTACTTGCTAGTGGTGCGGGTGTGTTGTCTGATTTACCGTTTAACGGCGGTGCTATTGGTTATTTTTCCTATGATTTAGCCCGCCGTTTAGAGCATTTGCCTGTGCTTGCCGAAGATGCTGAAGGTATTGCAGAAATGGCAGTGGGTATTTATGCGTGGGCGGTGATTGTTGACCATCAACAACAACAAAGTTTTTTAATTGCTCATGCGCTTGATGAAGCGACTTGGCAAAATTTACTTGTCCAATTTAGCCAGTTACCGACTGCGCCGCAGTATGATTCATTTCAAGTGATCAGCCCCGTGCAGTCGAATATGGACAAAGCGGATTATCGCAAAGCTTTTGAACGTATTAAACATTATTTGAAAGAAGGCGATTGCTATCAGGTTAATTTAACGCAACGTTTTTCTGCTAGTTGCTTAGGTAATCCGTGGACAGCGTATCAAACATTACGCGAGTTAAACGCTGCGCCATTCAGTGCGTATTTGAATTTGCCTGAGGTGCAAATACTTAGTTCTTCGCCTGAGCGTTTTTTGCATCTAGCCGATGGTATTGTGGAAACCAAACCCATTAAAGGTACTCGTCCGCGTAAAGCAGACGAAGCCGAAGATCAGCAACAAATACAACAGCTTATTGCCAGCAACAAAGACCGTGCTGAAAACCTGATGATTGTTGATTTATTGCGTAATGACATCAGTAAAACCTGTACTGAGGTGAAAGTTCCCGTGATTTTTGATGTCGAAACCTATACAACCGTGCATCATTTGGTTAGTACAGTAACGGGTGTATTAGGCGACAATCAACACGCGATGGATGTATTAAAAAGTTGTTTTCCTGGTGGTTCAATTACAGGTGCGCCGAAAATTCGGGCAATGGAAGTGATTGAAGAACTTGAGCCACATAGGCGCGGCGTTTATTGCGGTTCTATCGGTTATATCGGTTTTAACGGTAATATGGACAGTAATATTGCAATAAGAACGCTGGTACATTCCAATAATACTATTCGTTTTTGGGCAGGTGGCGGTATTGTCAATGATTCGGTGGTGGAGGCAGAATATCAAGAATGTTTTGATAAAGCTGCCGCACTGTTGGATTTATTACGGCAATTTACTGTGTCATGATTGTTATTAAACTCGGCGGTAGCTTAGCGGCGGCTAATACCTTGCTTGACTGCCTAAATCGACTAGAACAACGCTATCAGGGCAGGGCAGTAGTGATTGTTCCAGGGGGGGGGGCGTTTGCTGATCAAGTTAGAATCGCTCAACAACACTGGCAGTTTGATGACCATAGCGCACACGCAATGGCAGTGTTAGCGATGCAACAAATGGCGTGGTTATTTAAAGGCTTGAAAGCCGATTTTGTACTTACACATTCGGTCAGTGCGATTGCCCAACAGGGTGGACAAAAAATCCTTATTTGGTCGCCTGACCTTGATGAACTTAATAATGCTGGCATTCCTGCGAGCTGGGATATTAGCTCTGATAGTCTTGCCGCGTGGTTGGCTAAAACGCTATTAGCCGATGAATTAATTTTAGTAAAATCAGCGGCAATTGATTCCAAACTGAGCCTTACACAATTTGCCGACTGCGGCATTATTGATAAGGCTTTTTGTGAATGCGTAGCGAATACTGGCTTTAGCATTCGTATAGTTAATCAACAATATCTCTAGCTCAGATTTTTTAACCGTTCACGACAATACTGCAAACCTTTCATAATATGTTTTTCAACACCGCTTTCTGATATACCAACAGTTTTTGCAACTTCGCAATAACTCATCTCGTGCATTTTATTTAAAATAAACGTATCACGACAACGCGGTGGTAGTTCATCAATCACTTTTTTTATCGCGTCTACACATTGATTCTTTTCCAGCAGTTGTTCAATAGAGGGAGGTTCAATACTTGACTCTAGGATTGAATAGTGAGATTGGACATAATTGTCGGTTACTTTTTTATGTTTGAGATGATCGAATGCCAGATTTTTGGCAACACAAAATAAAAATGCTCTGGGATTTTCAATATTTTTCCGTTTAACTTCGCAGAATAACACCATAAAACTTTCTTGAGTAATATCTTCGGCAGATTCACGGCAGGCAGTGATTCGTGTTGTGTAGTGAATTAATTCGTTTTGATGTTGCCGATAAACCGTTGCTATATTCAAAATAGACTCCTTGTTTTTTTTAAGTTAAGGTTTGTAAGACACTAAACAAAGCACTTGGTGTGCCAAAAATATTGAGCGATATTTTTAATATAAAAATCAATTTGATACCAATAAATAATTCAATAAATAAGCGGTTTAATGCTGAATTAATTATATGAGTGCGGCATATAACACAGTTAGTGCGTGATATGCCTTATTTTTGAGTAGGCAAGGTGAGGATAAAACGTCTTCGTTCTTCGCTATCAACACAGCGTGAGTTATTAGTCGTTGTGACTATATGTAGAAACGCCTGCAAAAGCAGGCGTTAAAAATCAGGTTGCGTCATTCTGGCAGGGATGCCAGAATCAAGTCACGGGGATGCGTTCAAGATAATGCAATCCTTGGCACTGGATTCCAGCATCCATGCTGGAATGACGATGGATAAAGATACACGCCGACTTTTTGTTAAGAACTTAACAACAATACTTTTCGATTTATTATTAATAGCTGACCAACACTATTTTAATTAGATTTCAAACTCAGAACGTTGACGACCTGTATCCAATAAAGCTTTTAACCATTTTGGCATAACACCACGTCCTGTCCATGTGTTTTCATAATTATCAGGATTACGATACTTAATTGCTACTTTAGCGGTTTCACGAACTGGTTTTTTATTATTTTCATGAATATCAACCGTTGCGTCTATGGATGCCGCTAATTCTTTAATCTGTGCTATTATTTCTTTGCGTTTATTAAGCTTAATATCCTTTAATGCTTTTTCTGCATTGCTAATAATCGCTTTTAATTCAGGTGCTGAAAGCCGATTTAAGTCTGTCATTGTTACTACTCTCTAATATTATAAAAAAATGTTCAAGTGATAATATTTAAAAATATTAAACTCTCTTTTTTAGTATACTACCAAACGTTTGATTTGCATAGATTAAAAATTATGTTTTATTGGAGCATTTATATTTATACCATTAGAATGCACCAGTTGGATGGTGTGATTGCCAATGACTCAACTGTACCAATAAATATATTATTTACATACCTAGGCTTACCCCATTTACTTCCTAGATCGATAAGTTCTTGGCAAAAAGTCAGTATGTGCAACAGATAACATCCCTTCAAGGGATGTTATCTGTAAAAATTTATAGGTTTTCTGATTAGGAAAATATTAAGTGTTATTATCTGTGACGACTTGAATAACATCTATCAATTATTATAAGTAACTCAAATTTTCAAGGTATTCGAAGACCGCAGAGGTTTAGTTATACAGTCGAATTTATTGCGATGAACTTAGGTATTGCGTGCTTATCGATGGCTGTTTTGTTCTGGTTAAATACGCTCATGCTAGGGTATATGTTGGTGATGAAAAGTGAGTGCTAGTGGTCAAAAATAGCAATAACTTCACAGACTATGATGGGTTAAAAACACGCATTTAACGCCAGCAATTAGGCGAATTAGTCAGCATTTACTATAATCAAGCTTTTTCTATTATTATTCCATTATGCAACGTTCTTTTAAAGCCATTGGTATTATAGGGAAACCTAGCGATCCTAGTATTATTGAAACATTAGCAGTGCTGTGTGGTTATTTAAAACAGCAGCATTACACTGTATTGATCGATAGTGAAAGTGCGCATTTCATTCAAGATCTAAAAATTACCGCCTGCTCGATAGACGCATTAGCTCGACATTGTGATTTAGTGATTGCGGTGGGTGGTGATGGTACGTTTCTCGCTACTGCTAGAGCCATTGCTGAATATGATATTCCATTAATTGGCATTAATTTAGGGCGATTAGGCTTTTTAACCGATATATCACCTAACGAACTGCCCGATAAACTACACCGTATTTTGCAGGGGCATTACATCGAAGAAAAGCGTGATTTATTACGCACTAAAGTTATTCGTGACCATCAGGTGATACACGAAGAAACCGCACTTAATGAAGTGGCAGTGCATCGGTGGGTCACACCCAGTATGATTGAAATTGTCACTAAAATTGATGGTGTGTTTTTAAACTCGCAACGTTCTGACGGCTTGATTGTGTCTACGCCTACGGGTTCAACTGCATATTCGCTATCAGCAGGCGGACCTATTTTACATCCTACACTGAATGCGTTAATCTTAGTGCCGATTAATCCGCATGTCTTATCCAATCGCCCCATTGTCATTCATGACACGGCGGAAATTGAAATTAGCTTTCCGCAAACTAAACAAATCAATGCCTTAGTAACCTGCGATCACATTCAAATTCCCGAAGTACTCATCAGCGATAAAATTTTAATTAAAAAAGATATAAAACCAATTAGAATTCTACACCCAGAAGGGCATGACTTCTTTCATATTCTCAGACATAAATTAAATTGGAGTAGCGGCTACCACACCGTCTCATAAATGTTACTAAATCTGACTATACTCGACCTCGCGGTCGTTAAATCATTAAATCTCGATCTCGCACAAGGTATGTCGGTGTTAACTGGCGAAACAGGCGCGGGCAAGTCGATTTTATTAACTGCTTTGGGGTTGGCATTAGGCGATAGAGCAGACTCTGGCTATATTCGCCCCGATTGTGCGCGTGCAGAAGTGAATCTGGAATTCGATTTAAGCGACGCGCCCCAAGCGCGGCAATGGTTACAAGAGCATGAATTAGATGATGAGCAGTGTTTAATTAGGCGCGTGGTTAGTGCGGACGGACGTTCTAAAGCTTATATTAATAATCGCCCAGTTACCTTACAAGCATTGCAAGCGTTAAGTGAAAAACTGGTAGAAATTCACGGACAACACGCGCATTTAAGCTTGTTAAATACTGATGAACAACGCCGCTTATTGGATGTGTTTGCCAAATCCCAAGATTTACTGGATAAAGTGAATGACTGTTATAAAAAATGGCAATACGTCCATAAAGAATTAGCTTCGTTACAAAAAGCCAGTAGTGAAAAAAGCCAGCGCGAAGAATTATTACGTTATCAACTCGAAGAATTGCAACAACTGGATTTTAGTCATTACGACTACGCGGCATTATCCGAAGAACATAATAAATTAGCGAATCTGGAACAAATTTTAACGACAGGAACAATGCAGTTAGACGCGTTATATGAAAACGATCATTCCCTTCATGCTAGTTTCAATCAAAGCATCAAAGACTTAAACCATATCGCCCGTTTTGCACCTGAATTGACTGGTATTACTACTTTATTATCCGAAGCACAAATCCAAACCGAAGAAGCTGCCTTGCAATTGCGCAGTTTTCTAAAAGATCAAGAAGCCGATCCGCAACACATGGCAGAAATTGAAAATCAGATTGCCGTCATTCAAAACTTTAGCCGTAAACATCATGTTAGCCCTGACAAACTACCCGAATTAGTGATTCAACTGGAAACGGAGTTAAGTGGTTTAACCCATAGTGGTGAGCGTATTGAACAGCTAACACAAGAAGCGGCATTATTGCTTAGCCAATATAATGAACTGGCTCAACAGCTATCAGAAAAACGTCAGCAACAAGCCAAGAAGCTACAAAAACAGATTTCTGCTACCATAAAAGAACTGGGAATGCCGCACGGTGAATTTATCGTTGAATTAACCCAGTCTACTCCTGATATACCTAAACTAAACGGACTCGATATGGTTACTTTTTTAGTCAGTGCTAACGTTGGCTTGCCGCCCAAGCCCTTGGCAAAAGTCGCTTCGGGTGGTGAATTATCGCGAATTAGTTTAGCAATACAAGTTACTACCGCCAGCGACAAATCAATACCGACTATGATTTTTGACGAAGTCGATTCAGGCATTGGTGGTGGTATCGCAGAAATAGTTGGGCAAAAGCTGCGCCATCTGAGTCATAATCGACAAGTATTATGTGTGACCCACTTGCCTCAAGTCGCTGCTCAAGCGCATCAGCATTTGTATGTTGAAAAAAATAATAAAACTGATATTACCGCGTCTACGGTTCGATTATTAACAGAACCACAACGCATCACCGAAGTAGCTAGAATGTTAGGTGGTGTAACCATTACTGCCAACACGATAGCTCATGCTCAAGAGATGTTATGCCAATCCTCGTAGCTTTTTCATGGCTACAACTTCATAAACATAATAATAAGGACAACACTTATGAACCGATTTCCAGCTGAATGGGAAAAACAATCCGCCGTGTTAATCGCTTGGCCTCATGCCACAGGCGATTTTAGCAACCGTCTTGAATCCGTAGAGCAATCCTACAGCATCATTGCCGACACCATTACTCAATATCAACGTCTGATTATTGTTTGTCGTGATGAGCAACATCAAAAACATATTGAAACCTTGGTTAGTCACAGAGAGGACATTGATTTTATTCACGCGCCTGTTAATGATATTTGGGTGCGTGATACCGCGTTTTTGAGTCTCGAAAAAGACGGTGTTATCAGTCACCTTAATTTTAAATTCAATGGCTGGGGAGAAAAATATAACCACGCCGATGACAACGCACTGAATCATAAACTGGCGAATGCCAAACCCTTTAAAGGTAAAAGCCATCACGACATCGACTTTATTTTAGAAGGCGGCAGTATAGAAAGTGATGGGCTGGGTACAATTCTTACCACCCGCCAATGCCTGTTAAACCCAAATAGAAATAACGGCTTAAGCCAACAAGACATCGAGCAGCAATTGGCTAAACACCTAGGTGCGAAACGGGTACTATGGATAGATCAAGCTAACCTATCAGGCGATGATACCGATGCCCACATCGACACGCTTGCGCGTTTCTGTTTAGCGAATACTATCGCCTATACCAGTTGTGATGATACCCACGACTCGCATTATGACAGCCTGAAAACCATGGAAATGCAGTTACAAGTGTTGCGCACTCAAAGGGATGAGCCTTATAACTTAGTCGCGTTACCCTTACCTAAGGCTATTTTTGATGAAGAAGGCGAACAACTACCCGCCAATTATGCCAATTTTTTAATTATCAATCATGCTGTGTTAGTCCCTGTGTATGGTGATGATAATGATGCAGTTGCTTTGGAACGGCTTGGCAAAGTGTTTCCAACTCACCACATTATCGCCATTCCTTGCCGGCCCTTAGTGTATCAATACGGCAGTTTGCATTGTATGACTATGCAGTTTCCTGAGGGATATTAAACTGTAGTGTCTGGGTTGCGGCTCTGTCGCAACCCAACAAATCTCAGAGAATGTTGGGTTGCCAAAATACGCGACTATTTCGCCTTACAGATTATTGTGGCAAGCGTTTTTTTTGCTTGCACACCGCTTATGTCTATTCTGCGTGGGCAAACGATAGAGCTGTTCGTCCACCCTCTCGGCTTGCTCAAACTGCTATTCATAATGAGTTAAAATTTGGCAACTACACCGCCCATAATCGTAAATCCTGGTGCCATGTAGCCTATACCTTGATATTTATTGTCACCAATATTCAGGAAGTTTATTCGAGCGGTAACATCTTTTAGCTTAGCCACATCTTTTACCAGCGTTTTAGTCAGTCCTAAATCAAATGTGCTGTAATAACGATAAAAACTGCTGTTGTTTTCTACCGAGAATCTATCTCCAACATAGTTATAAGCACCATAAGCCGTCATGTCGTAAGGTAGCGTAAAATCTAAACGCAAATTGGCTTGATCGCGTGGCACGTTAGTCAGTTGTTTACCTACCAAGGTAGGATTTTGATTGAATTTGGTGATGACGGAATTATTTTTAGTATAGCTGGCGTATAAAGTGAGAAAACCAGTAGCACGCCATTTCAATGCCTTGCGCACGAACGCCGCCATAATTGACTTTATCCGTTGTCCCTACTGGCGAATCAACGCGCTGAATAGTGGAAATAAAATCTTCTGCGGTTGTGCGGTAAAGCGTGGTTTTTAAAAATGCGGTTTTTCCAAAGTAATAATCAAGACCAATATCACTGGATAATGCAGTTTCTGGTTTTAAAAACTGATTACCGTGAGCGACCGTTGTGCCGCGCCGACTACTGCCATACATTTGCGACACATCAGGAGCATTAAAAGACAAACCAGCAGAGCCACGCAAAACCAGTTCATCCATTAATTTATAAGAAAAACCACCTTTGGGAGAGAAGAAATTTTCTGACCGCTCTGACCAATTGCCCTGACCTGGAAAAGCGGCTTTAGTGTCATAAAGGCTGCCGCTGGTTTGCCATAAGTCCCAACGCCCCGCTAAGTTAATATTGAGTGCGCCAAATTTAAGTTCATCTTGTAAAAAAATACCGCTCAGTTTGACAGTGCCGTCAGTCACCTGTTCACGTCCTGTCTCGTAGGGATAACTATTGGTCATAGTCATTTTACTGTCAGAATATTGACCGCTCAACGTGACTTTTTGATACTCACCAAGATTGTAGCTGGCTTGCGCTCTAACCCCTGTTTCCATATCGTCAAACTTACCGCGATAAGAAATCAGTGTTGCACCGCGAATGCCACGAGCGGCGGGAAAAGTGACATCGGGGCTGGTGGCGTTAGGCGCATTGGCACTATCAGCGGTCATTTTCCCAATTCGACTATAGGCAAGGATAGTTGCTTCAAGATTATCACCTAAATAACGATAGCGAGCAGAACCAAGGTATTGTTCACGGTCTTGTGCAATATAATCAGGGATGTAATACAACCCCTTGGCGACATCATCTAAATAGGAGAAATTAAAATCAAGCAGATTGCGATCATTAATGTCATAAGAAAACTTGGCACCGACATTGAGCTTTTCAGTTCCCATTTTGGCTTGCTGAGAAAGTGGCGTGTTGGTTAAATTGGTATCTGGTCGCCACATATCGTAACCTGCGCTGTCCAGATAATTGGCATAAAGCAGTATTCCAGCGTTTTTACCACCATAAGAGCCAATGCCAGCGGTGTGCTTAGTATCCATCGTACCGTATAATCCGCTTCAATACGACCTTTAGCTCCCACGGCTTTCTCATAAAAATGTCATTGACATCTGGCATAATATAGCAACTTT
>JBAXNR010000093.1:0-16754 GCA_037133675.1 Methylococcales bacterium | reverse complement strand
AAAAAAATGTTTTAATCACAACACATTGATTTATTTTGTTTATTTTTATGGAGCTAACTAGCACCAAAGGTTATAAACCTGATTAATGATAAGCCATTACCCTGAATGCAATACACTATGTTGCACTAGCTTTGATGTCACCACACAACTAACCCCACTCAAATGACTCCAGAAAAATTCATCACCACTTGGACAGAAAACGACCTAACCGAACGCGCAGGCGCACAAGCCTTTATCGAAGACTTATGCGAGCTATTAGAAATACCCAAGCCGCGCAAGTCAGATGATTTTTGCTACGAAAAAGGTGTGAAAAAAGACGGGGGTGGGCAAGGTTGGGCGGACGTATGGAAGCGCGATCATTTTGGTTGGGAAAACAAAAAACCAAAGCTAGACCTCAAAAAAGCACTGGCACAACTGAAAGAATACGCAGGTAATCTAAACAATCCACCGTTATTAATTGTCTGTGACCGTGAACGCATTGAAATTCATACCGCTTTTACAGGCTATCCAGACGAACCGCGTACCATTCTGTTACAAGACATAGGCGACCAAAAAAATCTACAAATTCTCCGCTGGGTTTTTACCGACCCCGAAAAACTCAAACCGATAAAATCTAATGCCCACATTACCACCGAAGCAGCCACAAAGTTTTCAACCTTAGCAATCTCTATGCGTAAGCGTGGCATAAAACCGCAAACGGTCGCGCATTTTCTGACTCAGTGCATTTTTTGTTTATTTGCCGAAGACGAAGGCTTATTGAATGCCAGCCCCACCGATGATAGCCACATTTTTACCAACTTACTTAAAGCCGCACGCACCGACCCTATAAAAGCGATTGACCGACTTAAAAACCTATTTACCGCCATGCAGGAAAAAGGCGGACAGTATGGTAATGATGATATTCACTGGTTTAACGGCGGCTTGTTTAAAACCATCAGCATTCCCGAACTAACAATCACTGATTTAGCCATCTTATACAGAGCGGCAAATGAGCTAGATTGGCGATCCATAGACCCCACTATTTTTGGCACACTGTTTGAGCGTGGACTAGACCCCAACTGTCGAGCGCAACTAGGCGCACATTACACCGATGTTGCTACCATCAAAAAACTCATTGATCCGCTTATTACTCAACCTTTAACAGCGCAGTGGCAAGCCATTAAAGCTGAAATGCTTGAGTTTTTGGCAAAATCCAATAAAACTAAGGGCGATACTAAAAAACAGCATCGTAAATCTGCACAAGACCTCTATCACGGTTATCTCGAACTGTTACGCAACTTTCGCGTATTAGATGCCGCCTGTGGTTCAGGAAATTTTCTATATCTAGCCTTACACGCACTCAAAGACTTGGAACACATAGCCCAACTTGATGCCGAAGCCTTAGGTTTTGAAAAACAACTGTTAATTAGCACAGGCACAGACAATATTCTAGGCATGGAAATTAACGAATACGCCGCCGAATTAGCGCGTGTCACCGTGTGGATTGGTGATATTCAATGGTGTCAACGCAACGGCAGACAGTTTGCTAAAAATCCGATACTACACGGCTTAAACGGCATACAACACAAAGACGCACTACTCAATCCCAACGGCACAGAAACAAAATGGGCAAAAGCCGATGTGATTGTGGGTAATCCGCCGTTTTTGGGTGGTAGCAAAAAACGCGGTGAATTAGGTGATATGTATTTTGAAGCTTTGGCAAAAGCTTATCCAAAATCAAGAGTACCCGCAGGCGCGGATTTAGTGTGTTATTGGTTTGATAAAGCGCGGGTTCAGATTGAACAAGGTAAAACCAAAGTGGCGGGATTTGTTTCAACTAATTCAATACGCGGCGGCGCGAATCGTACCGTGCTGGATAATATCTGTAAAACGATGCCTATTTTTGAAGCGTGGACAGATGAAGACTGGTTTGACGCAAACACAATGGTATGGGTGTCTATGGTATGTTTTGGTAAAAATGAATTAGGCACAACACGGCTTAATGGCGAATCTGTCACCCTGATTCATGCGGATTTAACAGCAGGGGATAGTGAGCAAAATATGGATTTAACGAGCGCGAAGCCGATTAAGGAAAACGCAGGGGTTAGTTTTCAAGGTTCACAAAAAATAGGCGCGTTTGATATTTCGGGAGAATTAGCACGGCAATGGCTCAAGTTACCTAATCCCAATAACAAAGCTAACAGCCTAGTATTAAAACCAAGCTGGAACGGTATCGATATAACTCGTCAACCGCGTGATGGCTGGATTATTGATTTTGGCACTAGCCTAAGCGAAGAAGACGCGGCATTGTATGAAGCTCCATTTGAATATGTAGTGAAGAATGTGAAGCCTGAGCGCGAGACCAATAATCGTGAAGGCTATCGAAAATATTGGTGGAGACATGGTGAGCCTCGTATTGCTATGCGAGCCGCTTTAGCGGATTTACCTCGTTACATTGCAACGTCTGCCATGACTAAACACTGTATTTTTGTCATGATGAATGGACGCATATTGCCAGACAAAGCTCTGATTATTATCGCCCGTTCAGACGATACTACTTTTGGCATACTCCATTCCCGCTTTCATCAGTTGTGGGCTTTACGGTTAGGTTCGTCAATGGGAAATGCTCCACGCTACACACCAACAACGTGTTTTGAAACCTTCCCATTTCCGACTGGCTTAACCCCTGCCGACACCGCATTAAAAGTACGCTATATGTATCTTGGGGCTAATAGTGTGCAAAGAATACCTTACCTGACTACTAACACAACACCCAAAGCTAACAACAAAACAATAGCCACCTTTGATAAAGCAATCCCCGCCCCCGTGACTGATCCTGACATTCTGGTTCATGCCAAAGCCATAGCCGAAGCCGCCCTTAACCTCAACCAACTACGCGAAAAATGGCTAAATCCAACTGAATGGGTAGAGTGGGTAATCACTCCCGAAGAAGAATCCGCAGGTTTTCCAAAACGCCCAAAAGCCAAAGCAGGACGCGAAGACTTATTGAAAAAACGCACACTAACCAATCTCTACAATGACCGCCCCACATGGCTAAATAATGCACACCAAACACTCGACAAAGCCGTTGCTAACGCCTACGGCTGGACTGACTACACCCATGAAACAACCGATGCAGACATTTTACAATGTCTATTAAAACTCAATTTAACACGCGGTTAATCTATGAACTGCCCAAACTGTGATAACAGTATCGCCATCGAAGACTGGCAAGATGATGAACCGTTTGAATGCCCTGAATGTGGCGAGTTAATCCAGTTAGTCACTGATGAAAGCACTTATGTTGGCGCGACTGACACGCAGTTAATTATTTATGAAGCGGACTAAATAAGGAAAAAGTAGCGCGTAAATTAGGTAGTGCGATAAAATCAACGCAGTACAAAAAAGGTGTTTTTTGAGTCCCATCAGCGCACAAAACCTATTACCATTGATTTCGTATAAAGGCTCTTTAGGGTACAGTTAGTTCCAATTCTTTTATTTTGCGAGTCAGGGTGTTTCTGCCATAGCCTAGCAAAATAGCCGCTTCGTGACGTTTGCCTTGTGTATACTCTAACGCGGCCTTAATTAAAATGGCTTCAACATCAGCAATAATATGTCTGGCTATATCATTTTTTTTGTTGAGCAGATGTGAATCGATGATTGTTTTCAGTAATATTTCCCAGTTACTTTCGATGTGATGTTTTTCAGCTGGGGTGTTAAAAAACTCTGGCGGTAAGTCGTGCAAATGAATTTCTCGACCTGATGCCATAACGGTAAGCCAACGACAAGTATTTTCTAATTGCCGCACATTGCCTGCCCATTCTAGCGTGCTTAAAAACGCCTCCGCATCGGGTTTTAAAATTTTTACTTCGGCTGTTAATTCTTGTGCGGCTTGCTGTAAAAAATGGCGCAATAGCAATGGAATGTCTTGTTTACGTTCGCGTAGCGGCGGAATATGGACACGAATAACGTTGAGACGATGAAATAAATCTTCTCGAAAACGTCCTTGTTCAACCAATGTTTCAAGATTTTGATGGGTCGCTGCGATAATACGCACATCCACTTTTATCGATGAATACGAACCTACGGGATAAAATTCGCCATCGGCTAATACCCGCAATAATCGCGTTTGTAATTCGGGAGGCATATCACCTATTTCATCAAGAAATAACGTGCCATCGTTGGCTTGCTCAAACCGCCCTGCCCTGCGTTGTACCGCACCTGTAAACGCGCCTTTTTCATGACCAAATAATTCAGTTTCCATTAAGTCTTTAGGAATTGCCGCCATATTAAGGGCAATAAACGGTTTTGCACTGCGCGGACTGTGCCGATGCAAGGCTTTAGCCACTAATTCTTTGCCTGTGCCTGATTCGCCATTGATTAGTACGGTAATGTGAGAACGCGCCAGCCGTCCGATAGCACGAAATACTTCCTGCATAGCGGGAGCTTCGCCGATAATTTCGGGGGTAGGCTCTACACTAACATCACTAACGTTGATGTGTGCATCTTTTCGTTGCTGACTGTGAATACAGGCTCGCCGTGCTAAATCAATGACATCTTTGATGTCAAACGGCTTAGGTAGATAATCAAATGCTCCGCCATGAAATGCGGAAACTGCACTTTCTAAATCAGAGTGTGCGGTCATCACAATAATAGGTAAATCTGGATGACTACGTTGCAGTTTTTCTAATAATGCCAATCCATCCATACCTGGCATACGAATATCAGTTATTAAGGCATCAGGTAAGTCGTTTTTTAAGTTGTTGAGTAAGCTATTTACATCTGCAAAACTGCGCGTAATAAAATCAGCTTTTTGCAGGGCTTTTTCCACCACCCAACGAATCGATTTGTCATCGTCAACAATCCAAACAGTTTCTGATTTATTCATTGCCTGCGCCTAAGGGTAAAAAAATTGAAAATACGGTATGCTCTGATTCACTACTGCATTCGATCAAACCGTCATGCTGATTAATCAGGGCTTGCGCAATAGACAAACCTAAGCCTGTACCATCGGCTCGCCCCGTCACCATTGGATAAAATATTTGTTTCATCATCTCTGGATCTATGCCAGGACCATCATCGATAATATCGCACTTAACGACGAGTTTATAGCGTTTGCGCCCGATAGTGATATGCCGATGAATACGGGTTTTAATGATAATATGACCTTTGCCATCGGTAGCCTGCACCGCGTTTCGGGTGATATTTAACAAGGCTTGAATTAATTGATCTTTGTCGGCATTTATGTCGGGAATACTGGGATCATAATCGCATTGAATACTGAGATTACCGATAGATTCTGCTTGAACAACATTTCTAACTCGCTCCAATACTTCATGGATATTTAGAGATTTTTTGTTCGGTAATTTGTTAGGTCCTAACATCTTATCCATTAAGCCCTGCAATCTGTCGGATTCAGCAATAATAATCTGCGTGTATTCTTTCAATTCAGGTGCATCTAATTCTAAATCCAGCAATTGTGCCGCACCACGCAATCCGCCTAGCGGATTTTTAATTTCATGCGCCAAGCCTCTAATTAATAACCGCGCAGTATTTTGTTGGGTTAATAACTGCTCATCTTTAGAAATCCGCAAATGATTGTCTATTTGCTGTAATTCAACCAATATTTCCTGCACTTGATCAACGTATAATAAAGGTGTCGCACTAAGATTAATAGTCACGCTCTGCCCCATTCGGTTAAGAATGGTTGAATGATCCACTAATGGTTCAGCCATCGTCAGACATTGATGTAAGTTAGCCAGCAGTGTCGGATTAGCTGTTTTAAACAAATGCCGAGCATCATGCCCGACTAAATGCCGCGCACTATCGGTCAGCATTATTTCACCTGCCGTATTGATATAAGTGAGTATTAAATTTTGATCAAATAGCAAAATAGCGGTGGTTAGGTGATCGAGAATACGTTTATACATGGTTTTTTTGAGCATGATAGCGGAAGAAATGTCTTGTCTTAAAGTTTAGAGCAATTTATAGACCAAAAGCATCAGCTTAGCTTTGCGATGTACTTTTATTTATTACGCACTATTATAGAGCATTGATTGTGCGATTTTGTTTATATCGCGCTATGCTGGTGCAGTACAGCTTCAGTAAGCTAAAAAGCGGTAACTTAAGGAACGATTTGTTAAAAAACGAGTTATTTTGACCTTGAATGCTAAAAAAACGCTTATAATCTTATGTTGAAATTTTTTTATATTTATTGAGGTATTAGCGTGGAGCTAAGTGGCGCACAAATCCTACTTCAGAGTCTGGCAGATGAAGGAGTGGAGTATATTTTTGGCTATCCAGGTGGAGCAGTATTGCATATTTATGATGCAATTTTTCAACAGGAAGCAGTGAAACACATTTTGGTTCGGCATGAGCAAGGGGCAACCCATGCTGCCGATGGTTATGCACGAGCGACAGGTAAACCAGGGGTAGTGTTAGTCACTTCAGGACCTGGTGCAACCAATGCAGTCACAGGGATTGCAACTGCCTACATGGATTCGATTCCAATGGTGATAATTTCTGGACAAGTCTCATCGCCTGTTATCGGTAGTGATGCGTTTCAAGAAGTTGATATGGTTGGCATTACCCGTCCTTGTGTGAAGCATAATTTTTTAGTCAAAGATGTGACTAAATTGGCTGAAACGATTAAAAAAGCCTTTTATATAGCAACGACAGGACGACCAGGCCCTGTGGTGGTGGATATACCCAAAGATATTACCGCTCCCAATATTACCGTACCTTATAAGTACCCTAAAAAAATCGCCTTGCGTTCGTATAACCCCGTCGTTAATGTGCCGAAAGAGCAGATTAAAGCAGCAGTTGAATTATTGCTGAACGCGAATAAACCGATGATTTATTCAGGCGGTGGTGTTGTTTTAGGTGAAGCTAGCGCGGAGTTAACTGAATTTACACAACAACTTGGTTATCCGATTACCAATACCTTAATGGGTTTAGGGGCGTATCCTGCGACCGATAAACAATTCGTCGGTATGTTAGGAATGCACGGCACTTATGAAGCCAATATGGCAATGCACGAAAGTGATGTCATTATTGCCATTGGCGCACGTTTTGATGACCGCGTCACAGGTAAGCTGGATGAATTTTGCCCTTACGCAAAAATTATTCACATAGACATTGATCCAGCGTCTATTTCAAAAACCATTAAAAAAATCGCCATTCCTATCGTCGGCGATGTAAAGCCTGTATTAAAGCAAATGCTGGAATGCTTAAAAGACAGCAAGAAAAAACCCAATAAAAAAGCTTTAGATGCGTGGTGGCAACAGATTAATGAATGGCGTTCAGTCAACAGTTTGGAATATGACCGTAACAGTAATTTGATTAAGCCACAATATGTGATTGAGCAACTGTATCAAGTCACTAAAGGCGACGCATACATCACCTCCGATGTCGGTCAACATCAGATGTGGGCAGCGCAATATTATCATTTTGATAAACCGCGCCGTTGGATTAACTCGGGTGGTTTAGGCACAATGGGCTTTGGTTTACCTGCCGCGATTGGTGTTAAATTAGCGTTTCCAGATGCGGATGTCGCGTGTGTGACGGGTGAAGCTAGTATTCAAATGTGCATACAGGAATTATCAACGGCGTTGCAATTTAAAACCCCTGTGAAGATTATCAATCTGAATAATCGTTACATGGGCATGGTTAGACAATGGCAAGAATTTTCTTATGAATGCCGATATTCGCATTCGTATATGGATACCATTCCAGACTTCGTCAAACTTGCCGAAGCGTATGGTCATATTGGCATTCGTATCGATAAACCTGAACAAGTTAGACCTGCATTAGAACAAGCCTTCGCAATAAAAGATCGCACGGTATTTTTAGACGTTATGACCGACAGAACTGAAAATGTTTACCCAATGATTGAAGCGGGTAAAGGGCATCATGATATGAAATTGCGTGTTGCCTTAGGCACATCAACGGATCGGGAGTTAGCATGATGATGAGACATATTATTTCCATCCTGATTGAAAATGAAGCAGGGGCGTTATCACGGGTAGCAGGTTTATTTTCTGCACGCGGCTACAATATTGAATCATTGACGGTCGCGCCTACTGAAGACCCCAGTTTATCGCGTATGACTTTAGTGACACGCGGCAGCGAAGAAGTAGTTGACCAAATCACCAAACAACTCAACAAGTTGATTGATGTGGTTAAGCTGATTGATTTAGCCGATAGCCCGCATATTGAACGTGAGCTGATGATGGTCAAAATTAAAACCACTGAACAAACGCGCAATGATATTCGCAGCGTAGTGGATATATTTCGCGGTAGAATTCTCGATGTTACGCCTAGCTCTTATGTGGTAGAAATGACGGGGTCTTCCGAAAAACTCGATGCGTTCACTGCCGCTATCAACCACGATACTATTATTGAAGTCGTGCGTTCAGGTGCGACAGGTATTTCACGCGGTGAAAAAGGCTTACATTTATAAGATAGGGCGTTCAGGCTCTGTCTGACATTCAACACAAACATTCACATTTTAAAACTTAACACAGGAAAACTCATGCAAGTTTATTACGACAAAGATGCAGACCTCTCTCTCATCAAAGCTAAAAAAGTAGCTATCATTGGTTACGGATCACAAGGTCATGCCCATGCCCTTAATCTAAAAGAATCTGGCGTTTCCGTTGTCGTGGGTTTACGCACAGATTCACCTTCAGTCGCTAAAGCTGAAGCACATGGTTTAAAAGTAAAATCCGTTGCAAAAGCGGTTGCCAGTGCTGATATTGTTATGGTTTTGACCCCAGACGAGTTTCAATCAAAACTATACAAAGATGAAATTGAACCAAACATCAAACAAGGTGCGACCTTAGCCTTTGCGCATGGTTTTGCGATTTTATTTAACCAAGTTGTACCACGCAAAGATTTAGACGTGATTATGATTGCGCCAAAAGCACCTGGTCACACCGTGCGTTCTGAATTTGTACGCGGCGGCGGTGTTCCTGATTTAATCGCGATTCATCAAGATGCGTCAGGCACAGCAAAAGCAACGTGTTTATCGTATGCCTCTGCTATCGGCGGCGGTCGTTCAGGCATTATCGAAACCACTTTCCGTGACGAATGTGAAACCGATTTATTCGGCGAACAAGCGGTTTTATGTGGTGGCGCAGTTGAATTGGTAAAAATGGGTTTTGAAACCCTAGTTGAAGCAGGTTATGCACCCGAAATGGCGTATTTTGAATGCCTACACGAATTAAAATTAATTGTTGATTTAATGTTTGAAGGCGGCATTGCCAATATGAACTACTCCATCTCTAACAATGCAGAGTATGGCGAGTATGTCACAGGTCCTAAAGTCATCAATGAAGAAAGCCGCCTCGCAATGCGTGAAGCCTTAAAAAATATCCGTAACGGTGAATATGCGAAAAAATTCATTTTGGAAGGTTTAACTAACTACCCAGAAATGACTGCAAAACGTCGTTTAAATGCAGAACATCCGATTGAAGTGGTCGGCGCACAACTGCGTAGCATGATGCCTTGGATTAAAGCCAATCAAATCGTTGATAAATCTAAAAACTAAGTTATCACTCGCGGTTTGGCAACCAAAAAAGCCTGTCTCATGACAGGCTTTTTTTATGGGTGGGTGACTATAATAATGCCGTCGTGTGTCGAACAGTCGAACCACATTCACTCCTCGATGACAGTTTTACTGCCTCAGCTATGTCACCTGTCCAATCTACGGTGGCTACGGTTCTTGTAGATTCCCCCTGCAAGCTGTCCTAGAATAACGTGCAAAATTATTGGGCGTAGCCTTGAATACAAAATCACCACCCCCATTGTAGGAACTTGATTGTAGGTTTGACTTAACGCAACCCAACCTGCGTGATTTTAAAAATAGAAAGGCATAAAGCATGAGTACAGAACCAGAAAACCTCGAAACACCGATTGAAGATATTATCACCGAAGAAGAACAGTCGCATACCGATGTGGGCGAGCATGAATATACGGTTGATGAGCTGAAAAAAGAATTAGAAGAAGCGAAACAAGAAGCACAAGCTAACTGGGATAAAGCATTACGCACCCAAGCTGAAATGGAAAATTTGAAACGCCGCACGCAAAAGGATTTAGAAGACGCGCATAAATTCGCTTTAACAGGCTTTGCTAAAGAATTATTAGTGGTCTTGGATAGCTTAGTTTTAGGCTTACAAGCGGCTACAGGCGATAGCGACGAAGTTAAAAAATTCAGAGAAGGCAGTGAACTCACGATTAAACAGTTTGAGTCTGCTTTCAGCAAATACAACATTGTCACCATCGACCCGATGGGTTTACCGTTTAATGCTGAACACCATCAAGCGGTATTGATGCAGGTGGTTGAAGGTGCAGAGCCTAACACCGTGGTTAATGTATTTTCCAAAGGTTACACGCTCAACGGTCGTTTATTACGTCCTGCGATGGTTGTGGTTGCAAAAGCCGCTGATTAACCCTTGAACAACAAAAAATAGCCCCCACATAAGCAACAACTTTTACACATTCAATAGGAATAACAATAATGGCTAAAATAATTGGCATAGATTTAGGAACGACTAACTCCTGCGTGGCAGTCTTAGAAAACGGCGTAGCAAAAGTCATCGAAAACAGCGAAGGAGCGCGTACTACGCCTTCTATTATCGCCTTTAGTAGTGATGACGAAGTGTTAGTTGGGCAATCAGCAAAACGTCAAGCGGTGACCAACCCAAAAAACACGCTGTTCGCCATCAAACGTTTAATCGGTCGTCGTTTTAAAGATGATGTCGTCCAAAAAGACATCAAAATGGTACCTTACAAAATTATCGAAGCAGAAAACGGTGATGCGTGGGTAGAATGTCACGGTAAAAAAATGGCTTCACCAGAAATTTCTGCTCGCGTGTTAATGAAACTAAAAAAAGATGCAGAAGCCTATTTAGGTGAAACCGTCACCGAAGCAGTTATTACCGTGCCTGCATATTTCAACGATTCACAACGTCAAGCCACGAAAGATGCGGGGCGTATTGCAGGCTTAGAAGTTCGCCGTATCATTAACGAACCCACTGCCGCCGCGTTAGCGTTTGGTATGGATAAACCCAAAGGCGATACTAAAATCGCGGTTTATGATTTGGGTGGTGGTACATTCGATGTGTCGATTATTGAAATTGCTGAAATCGATGGCGAACATCAATTTGAAGTGTTAGCCACTAACGGCGACACTTTCTTAGGTGGTGAAGATTTCGACTCACGCGTTATTGAATATTTGGCGGCTGAATTTAAAAAAGACACAGGTGTTGATGTACATAACGATCCATTGGCTTTACAACGTCTAAAAGAAGCGGCTGAAAAAGCGAAGATTGAATTATCATCTAGCCAACAAACCGATGTGAACTTACCGTACATCACCGCTGATGCCTCAGGCCCTAAACATTTAAACGTTAAATTAACTCGCGCAAAATTAGAATCTTTAGTGGATGAATTGATTTTACGCACCAAAGCACCCTGTGAAATGGCATTAAAAGATGCAGGCGTGTCAATCTCTGAAATTGACCACGTCATTTTGGTAGGCGGTCAAACCAGAATGCCGAAAGTACAAGAAATGGTGCAAAGCATTTTTGGCAAAGAACCCCGCAAAGATGTCAACCCAGACGAAGCGGTTGCCTTAGGCGCGGCGATTCAAGCGGGCGTGTTATCAGGTGATGTCAAAGACGTATTGTTATTAGACGTTATTCCTCTGTCATTGGGCATAGAAACCATGGGCGGTGTGATGACTAAATTGATTGAAAAAAACACCACCATTCCAACCAATGCGCACCAAGTATTCTCAACCGCAGACGACAACCAAACAGCGGTAACGATTCACGTTTTACAAGGTGAGCGCGAAAAAGCGGCGGCAAATAAATCACTGGGTCGTTTTGACTTAGCAGACATTCCACCTGCCTCACGCGGTATCCCACAAATTGAAGTCTCGTTCGATATTGATGCCAACGGTATTTTAAACGTGTCTGCAAAAGACAAAGCCACAGGCAAAAAACAATCTATCATCATCAAAGCTTCCAGCGGTTTATCGGATGATGAAGTGGAACGCATGATTAAAGATGCTGAAGCCCACGCGGAAGAAGATAAAAAATTAGTTGAATTAGTCCATGCGCGTAACCACGCCGACGGCATGATACACGCCACTGAAAAATCGATGAAAGAATTAGGCGATCAAGTCGGCGAAGAAGAAAAAACCAGTATTCAACACGCAATTGACGCACTGAAAGAAGCAGTTAAAGGCGATGATAAAGAACTGATTGAAGCCAAAACTAACGACTTAACTGAACTGTCAGGCAAATTAGCTGAACGTGTTTATGCGCAAAAAGCAGGTGAAGAAAGCGGTGAAGCACATACTCATGCAGGTGGTGCAAGCCACGCAGCAGAAGATGACAGTGTGATTGATGCGGATTTTGAAGAAGTGAAGAAATAAAACTTCTTTGATTTAAAACTAAAAAAGGCGAAACTTAGGTTTCGCTTTTTTTTGTAACGCTATTTAACCTTAGTGCTGAATGTTAGGTCGCGAAAAAGCGGCAATTCAACCTACGCCACTGGTAGAAAAATTCAAGATAATTTAAGCGCGATTGCCCTGCACGGCAAGTGGCTTATGCTGAACACAGCAAGACATAATTTGTAGAATACCAATAGATGACCGTCATATTGCATCGAATGATGTCAAACATAAGTCATAATACGCTAAGTACTACAAACCAGTCAGGCTGCGTTAGCCCCGCGACCAGCCTTTCCATCTTAAATGCGGGATTATGTTAAGGAGCAATAAAATGATTCACAAACTATCTAGTAAACTCGCTTTTGCTTTGATACTCTCAACTATTGGAACACAAGCGATGGCGGCTGGAGCGATAGCGATTAGCGATAAATACGCCTCTCAATATGGCTTTTCACATGATTATCCAAACCGAAGAGAAGCTAACATAGAAGCATTGAGTCAATGTGGCTCTGGTTGCAAAGTGGTTCTTAATTTTGACAGTGGTTGTGGTGCGTATGCAACCGATCAAGCAGCAGGCTCTACCGTATGGGCATGGGGAACATCATCGTCTGGCAATGGAGCGCAGGACAGAGCATTGGAAGAATGCTACTCGCGGGGTGGGACTAGCTGTCAGGTTCTGGCATGGAGTTGTAATGCACGATAACTTGAAGCTCACCCTTGTCCAACACTAATAATGCTAATTGCTCAACTAAACGACGTGTCTGTTGGTAGGTTGGTTAAACCTGTTATAGCAATATTAATGACTGCCAGTCCATTAAAGGACTGGCAGTCATACCCAAAAGTAAAATAACGATTAAACATCAAGCGAAGCTTGGGACGAGACAAAATGTTGCTATGAGGTATTCACCCCGTCGCGCTTCAAAATGTCGGAAACGCATTATGTTGCTCATGCTCAATAAGGCTTATTCCGACCTACATAACTACTCAGCACCCGCGCCCAAAAAGATGCTTATTACTTTATTATGTTGAAAGTCAAAAACAAGTCCACCATACAAAGAACCCGCCACGAAGGTTTGTTTCGCAATACTAGCCTTGGTATCTTTTTCATCTTGATAGGCTTTCGCAACTTCTTGTTCACTACTACCGATATGAATACCGCGTTTAGTTTTCAGCGTGCTAGGTGCGGTTACTGTAATGGAATAAATCAATTTAGTTGCCCCTTTTTCTTCTGAACTCATGTTAAAACTTAGCCCGCACTTGGGATAATTCCATGTTTGATGATAAATTCCATCCGCGCCCCATAATTGTTCTTCACCGCGTTTTAATGGGCAAGGTATTTTTCCTTGCAAGTCCTTTTCAAATATCCCAAGTTCGAAATCACCTATTCGTTCTTCGGTAAGTAAAGACAACTCGTTCGCCACAACAGTATGATTTGTCATTAGCAAAAGTATAATCAGGGAAAAATATTTTTTGAACATCACGCTACCTTAAATTAAGTTGAGGTGTTTTTATGTGCATCGGGATTGAGATTGTGAAAGTATTCTATTACAGCAACTATTTCGCTAAAAACACCGTCATTCCAGCATGGATGCTGGAATCCAGTCACAGGGATGTGAAGCAGCGTGAAGAATAATATTAGTTATAATCATGCTGTTACCATCCTTGGCACTGGATTCTGGCATCCATGCCAGAATGACGGGTTTGAAGATTGTTGCATAAGACAAGGAATATTTTCTTGAAATTATTAGTACTTTCACAGTCTCGATTCGTAGCTCACCACACAACCTACATCAGTAATAAAAATGGTTTTTCTCGTTCTCAAACTCCAGAGTGTGGGAACGAGATATTTTCAAGGGTTAGTGATGGGTTTCGCTATCGCTCTAGCCATCCTACGCGCTGTCCCCCCCCCTAGTGCCATAGGATGTGCCGACGATAGGAGGCGCATCATTCGTGTCAAGTTTCTCGAACGATGCGCTTCGTACCTCAGCACATCCTATGCCCATCTTATCGTGTTATGCCCATCTTATCGTGTTATGCCCATCTTATCGTGTTAACCCTCTTTGGTACGCACAGCGTACCCTTGTATGATTAAAACCACTCAAAATCAATCGAATAAATTGAAGCAATAACGAGTAAGCCATAAAAATTCATTGGGAGGTCGTCGTACCCTGAGGACTGATTAATAATCGGAGCCTGTCATGTAGATTGACCCCCGCCCTATTCACCCATACCGAGCAGTATCTACATGGCTTGGGAACGAGACAAGGTTGCCTCTTCTTATCCCGAACTCAGGTTACTTAGCACCTAGAGCAGCCTTGCCAATTGTATCGGCAACGGTAGACGTAGCTCCAGCACTTATAGCCGCTGCTTTTACCGCAGATTGTGTTTCAGCTGGCGAGGCATCAGTAGCAGCAGAGGCAGCCGCAGCATTTACAACGGCAGTTACGACTTTTGGGGAAGCTCCAGCACCTGAAGCAGTTAAGGCAGCAGCTCCTGCAACGGCATTTCCACTGGTCGTACTATTATCTGCACCACCTGCTCCAGCAGTTATTTTTTTGGACGCATTTACTGCATCTTGTGTACCCGCTGATAGTGCGTCAGCTTTATCACTTGATAATTTAGCTTTACTACCCACTTCTGATTCAAGACTACTTAATGCACTATCAAAAGTTCCTGAAATTCTATATTTACTCAAATCAATTTTAGCTTCTTCCAATGAATATTCACATTTATTATCACTCATCCTTCCTTTTAAATGCGTTTCCCAATTTGATCTGTCTTTTATCATTTGATTCTTAATTATATTCAACGCTTTGTTATGTAAAACATCGCTGTCAAAATGTGTGTTAGTTCCTTTTACCCCTGTATCAATAGCCGAAATAATAGCTTTTACACTTGCTGTACCTGTAACAGTTGCAGCTGTAGATAATCCAAGCGAGGTAATATGAACTGCAAAATTTTTATAATCAACACTATTTTCAAACCTATCTACCGTATCTTTGTATTCCTCATCAATTAATCCCATTTGGTCTAATATAATTATATTTCTAACTTTTTGTTTATCGTCACAATTTACCGCATTTTTATATGCGTTTTTATAATAGTTTGTATTAGTTGACGTACAAACAGTGTTATTGTCGGTACTTCTAGTATCACAGATATAACTGTAAGTAGTTGATTCACTCATTTGGTTTATAGCATCAATTTTAAGCTCAGGAGTAGATGAACACCCATTAATAAAAATCAAAAAGATAACTGTATTAACGTACTTTATTATTATTTTTTTCACGCACAAGCTCCTGAGTATTCATTAAAAATATTGTTTAGATTAAAAGAGATAACCATAAAAAAGCCTTGGTCAATCACTCAACCAACCAAGGCTCTCATTTCGTCAACGAATAAGATTTAGCTTATTTGTTGTCTGGCAATGCAAATACTGTGAACACACCACCTTGTTTGGTGAATGAACCTAAGCTTGCATAAGCACCATTAGCACCTAAACCTTCTTGCGAGATTTTCAGAGCGATTTTTTGTAGCTCTGCTTTTTTCACTGGATCAGTTTCTGCTGCTGCTTTCGCTTCTGCTTCTTCTAACTGCTTGCCGAAATCAGTTGCGATACCGATACCTGCCCAGCCGCCAATACCTGACAATACGCCAACATATTGTTTGCCTTCATAGCTCCAAGTGTTGACGTTACCGATGATGCCTGATGGGGTTTTGAATTTGTACAATTCTTTACCTGTTTTTGCATCAACCGCTTTCAAGTAACCTTCTAATGTACCGTAGAATACGATGCCACCAGCAGTTGCCACTGAACCTGACCAGACAGAGAACGCTTCTTTGTTAGACCAAGCAATTTTGCCTGTTTTAGCATCAAACGCAGTGAACTGACCTAAGTTGTGTGTACCGTCTGGTTTGCCAGTGATAACGTCTGCACCCGCTGGCATCATGTCTAGCGTTGCGCCGACATAAGGTTGACCTGCTGTGTATGAAACTTGGAATGGTTCATAGTTCATACATAAGTGGTTGCCTGAGATGTAGAACAAGCCAGTTTGTGGAGAGTAAGACACAGGTTGTTGGTTTTTAGAACCTAACGCCGCTGGACATACGCCTTCAGATTTAACATCTTCGCCGTTTTGTTCAGTTGAGTATTTAGCAACAACGGCTGGACGACCTGATTTCATATCAACATGAGAAGCCCAGTTGACTGATTTATCAAATTTTTCAGCAACTAACAATTCACCTGTTTCACGATCCAGTGTATAGCCAAAACCGTTACGGTCGAAATGCACGATAGTTTTGTGCATTTTGCCTT
>JBAXNR010000092.1:0-16974 GCA_037133675.1 Methylococcales bacterium | reverse complement strand
AAAGTTGCTATATTATGCCAGATGTCAATGACATTTTTATGAGAAAGCCGTGCCTCTTTGTCCTGGCAATGTTTCTGACAAACCTAGCGAATCGGATCGTCCAGCACTTGGCGTGGACAAAAAGACGACTGGTGTTCCAGGCTATATCGACTTTCCATCAACCGATGCCACCACCCCCTATCCCAAGCTGGCAGGTCAGCGTCCATTACCACCATATCTCGTGAAAACAATCAACGGTCTAAAAGTCGGCGTTCTGGGCATGACTACAGCGAGAGCCATTCGCGCTGTCGGTCCAGTTGTCACCAAGGGTTTCGTATACACCGATGGTGAAAACGAAATGCCTTACTACATTAACGAGCTGCGTAATATCGAGCATGTTGACATAATTGTGATGATCTCGGAACTGGAATTAGCCAGAACCATCGATCTTGCTTCAAGATACCCTGGCGTTGACTTCATTCTGAATGCGGATATGCACGAACGCACCATTAAGCCTATAGTACTTAAAACAGGCACCGTTCTAGTGGAAGAAGGTCAAGATGGCGCCATGCTGGGTGAGATTCGCCTTAAGGTTAAAAAAGGTCATAAACTTCCAGGAGATGGAAAACTGACCTGGAAATGGATGCCGCATATCATCACAGACAAGATCAAGGAAAATGCGGTAGTCGCACGCAAGATTGCAGAGGTTCGTGCGCCTTTTGTAAGCGGCACTTTTATCCCTGGTCAGACGGTCACCATCGGCGGCAACACCAGCACTTTGCTGCGCCCAGTAGATACCGTGGTGGGCTATACCGCCGTGGCTTTGCATCGCTCAAATTTTACCGATAGCAAAATAGATAATCCTGGTGTCATCGAGGGCAGCTCTCACGACCTGATTGTTGATGCGATGCGCTGGGCTGCGGGTTCGGATTTTGCGACCATTCGCGGTTTCCGTTACGGCACTCATGTTGTACCTGGTCCGATCACCATGTCGGATATTTACCACTATTTGCCTATAGGTGCGCACATTGCCAAAGTTTATCCAATTTTTGGCAATCAGATCAAAAAACAAATAGAGAACTCTACTCGTGGTTCGTTCTCTACTGAACCAGGTCTTTGGACTGGCGGATGGATGTTCGGCTACAGCAACGTGACTTTCGATTTGAATGTGTATGCGCCTTATGGCTCAAGTGGCTCCAACATCAAAATCGGCGGGAAAGCGATTGATCCAAAAGATGATGGTAAATACGTTGCACCACATGCAGTATCAGTGCCGTATTCCGTTGCAGGCTACTGGTATGCAGATGATCCTAAGACCATCAACAACTGCGGATCTTGCGCTACACCAGACAGCTCTATTGACGTTGTGAAGGACGAAAAAGGCGAACCGCTGGATGTCAGTGAAATTGTGGTGCGTTACCTGAAAACGCTGCCTAAAATGACAGCAAATCCGCAGGGGCATCGTATCAATCTGCTCTATCCCTTGCCAGCTCCTGCTTTCGATAATCCAGAGATTCAGCCGTTGAAAGACGTGATACGGCTACCAACTTAAGACGGGACAAACTATGGGGGCTAATCAACAAAAGGCTCTAAAGTTCCACGAAATATAGATGCGGATTTGTTGGACTAGCGGGCGCATTTGAACAGAAACTTACGGTTTAGGAATCAACGGCTTTGAATTCTTTAACGTGGTTTATAGTCGTTTTCGTGTGTTGAACCAACATAAACGATCTGTCAAATGAAGCTAATTATCTTTATTACTCCCATTTGACCTAAGAACCGTTACATTATAAAGTGGCGTAAAAATGGTAAAGTTGGTGATGGGAGGTTTTATGATTCGCAGCCTACGCTTACGGGAACACGCACCGCACGATAGAGAGGCATGGAAAAAACAGTATTATGCGCACCAAAAACAGTGGCAACGGAGACAGTTGTTAGCCGTAAAAGCAGTTTGGGATGGATTAAGTCTGGCTGAGGTGAGTCGGCAACACCACGTTCGTCCGCAAACCTTAAGTGACTGGCTAAACAGTTTTTGCATGGTGGATTTGATGCGATGCTCTCTCGACATGAAACGCCCAGAAAGCAGCGTTTATCGCCGCAAAGACAACGTATTGTGCGTTTTATTTTATTGCATAAACAGCCTGTTGATTACGGAATAGACAGCTACCAGTGGACAGCTAACAGCATCAAAGAGGTTATTTTTCAGAAGTGGGACATAACGATCAGTGCCGCCAGACTGTACCAACTTTTTGATGAATGGGGATTGTCATTTCAAAAAGCGCACCGCGATTATGATCCGACTAACGCGCTGGAACAGGCTGAGTTTATAGGCGAATTTAAAAAAAACCGCGCTTGTGATGAGCATAGCGCGTTGATTGCATTTGATGAGTTTGCCTTGCAAAGTGTTCCCTACACGCATTACGCGTGGGCAGAAAAAAACACCAAGCCTACGATTGAAAGTGATAAGAAACATCGAGAAAAACTAAACGGTTTTCTAGCGGTTGACGTGACCAGAGGAGATACGCACGTTGAGTTTAACAAGCACAGTACCACAGCGGAGTCGGTCTTTGTCATCGTCCTTATCATACTGATTTATATGCAAAAAGGCTTTACTAATCTGACTTTTTTACTGGATAACGCCATTGTCACGGCACAAAAATGGAAACCAATGTGCAGAGGCTATTAGCTGAACTGACATCACAACTGGTGCTGCCACCGTTAACGTTGATTTTTTGGCATACGCCAAGCTATTCGCCCAAGCTAAATCCTGCGGAATATGTTATTCACGAAGTGCGTCGAAACGGTCTATATAACGTACCTTGTTCTTTAACGGTACAACAAAAGGCTGAACGTATTAAAACTCAACTTGCCCATGAGTCGCCGTTGAATGCTCAACAAATGAACAATTTAATTGGCTTTATTTTGAGGTAAAAAATAAGACGATTTTAGAATAGGAAGGGAGTAGTACACGGCGATGTTCAGGAAATCGTCCCCAAAGCCAAGCCCAAACACTCACCGCGTGGCAGACCCAAAGGTAACATCAACAAAAACCGAAAGGATGTGGAATTATCGCCTTTTCAATTACAGTTACAAGCCTGTATTCGTGGAGTATTGACGTTAATCGGGTTAGATTTAAACCTTGTCTATTTTGTTTACGATGGTGCATTAGGCAACAACGCAGGTCTTCAAGCAGTGACACAAACGGGGTTACACCTTATCTGCAAGTTGCGCCATGATTCAACGCTTTATTTTCCATACACGGGTGAGTATTCAAGAAAAGGCAAGCCTCGTAAATACGGCGAAAAACTGACAGTGGAAACGTTGAAAAAGGAGCATCTCAAGTCTGAAACAGTAGAAAAAGACATTCGCACTCGCGTCTATCAAGCAAACGTTTGGCACAAGAACTTTCCTGAATTGCTGAATGTTGTCATCATTGTAAAAACCAACTTGAAAACAGGACGATGCGCAAAAGTACTGTTGTTTAGTGATGATCTAACACTTGCCAGTGAAATCTTGATTGCTTATTACTCATTACGTTTTCAAATCGAGTTTATCTTCCGTGATGCCAAGCAACAGTGGAGACTGGAAGATTCCATGAATGTGAAAGAAGTACAGGTGAATAATGCGGCTAATTTTTCCTTGTTCATGGTGACCTTTTCACAGCTTTTGTCTGCAAAAATAGACGATCTCAATCAGGGCAGTCTACTGGATTTGAAAACCATCTTCAGTGCGCGAAAATACACGCGGCGCATTATCAATTCGCTTGGCAAAAATGCTGAGACGTTTTTAATCAATGAGCGTATCTTCCAAGCCGCAGAAATCGGCAGGATTCATGCGAGAGCCGCGTGAATTTTGGCGAAGGTATTGATTAATCCAAGGTTTTACTTTTAACGCGTGTTCCCAGCAGATAATCAAACCACGGCCAAGTGACACACCAATTTGCATCACTGTTGCCGTCAAGATGATGCTCATAATGCCAACGCAAATTCCGCTTAGCCCACACGGAATCTAAGTGCGCTTTGCGGTGCTTATAGTAATACAGCGCGAGAGACGCATAAACAGTGCTGGTAAATACAGGCGATATTAACAACAGCGGTATATGCAGTAGTACAAGCCCCGCTAATACGATCAACTCCTTGCTTTGCGTATTCCATATCGTTAAGCTCAATTTTTGATAGCCCGCATCGAGCATCTTGTGACGCACACAAACCGCATGATGTTCATACAAATGATATGCCCAAAAACTACCGTGTTTTTTGCCCAGCGCGTGCAGAATGTATTTGTGCATCAGCCATTCACCTGCATTAGCGTATAACAAGCCCAGCACACATTGCACGACTATATTCAGCATGGCATTCTCAATAATTAAGACTATCACGCACCACAATTCGCGTGGCATGACGGGCAGGTAAATAGGAAGCCAGTAAGACTAATACAATGACAATTCCCAACCACAGCCAAACTGCAAGCCATGAAAAGCTAAAATCCAGTTGTATACCCAGTATAATCTCACCTAATTTTCGAGACAGCGGTTCGGCTGAAAAATAAGAAATGGGAATACTGATTAGCCACGCCATTAGCCCATGAAACAAACCTTCCAGCATAAACAGTTTAAAAATTGCTGATGAACTGGCACCGATAGCACGCAGTACGCCTATTTCACGCGTACGCTGTAACACGCTAATCGCCAATGTTCCAGACAAACCGATTGCCCCGACTGAGGCAATGAGTAATGCCAGTCCTAACAACATACTGGTAATTGGGCGAAACTGATTTTTGGCGTTTTGACGTTGTTCCAGTTTGGCGATGGTGGTGTAAAAATCCAGCTTAATGTGATTATTCTGAAACACTTGTTTTAAGGCATCAGCATAGGTTTTTTCTTCTGCTTGCGTACTGATATTTGCCGATAGCAACGCAAATGAGCTGACTTCGCTACGTTTGATCACGGTTTGAATAGTGCTTAACGGCGCGTACACAGGTTCTACGTTATAACCCGAACCCGCAAACCAGCGATACAAACCAATCACTTGCCACGCGCTGTTGAATCGCCCCAGCAAATTGACATTGATGCTATCGCCAACTTGAATGCCGTTCAGTTCTGCGGTTGCCGCATTCAATACCAGCACTTTCTGCGCGTTATCGTTCTGTTCAAACCACCGCCCTGCGACGATTAACGGTTTATACATCGCTGATTCAACAGGCAAGGCGACAATTTGTACGCCTAAACTGCCCGATTGCTTCAATAACAGCTCATTGCGTGACAGTTCAGCGGGCAATCTATTCCAGAATTCCAGCCCTATGGTTTGCGGTACGGTGCTGATTAACTCCTGAACCAAAGCCGACGGTTGATCGCTACTAAAACCCAAGCGCACGTCATATTGACTACGCGCTAGTTCATTATCCAGCGTCAAATTAACCGAGGTAATCAAGCTGATAATGACGATAAACAACACACCCGCAATAATCAGCACAATCTGCGTCCACAACAAACGGGCTTTACGACGAAACAAATTGCCCAAAGTGACCGCATAAAGTGTCGGTAACGCGCTGAATACGCTACGCTCCAACCAGTTATCAAAACGGCTACTGCCAAAATCTGCGCCTAGCCCATAACTCGCAATCGCCTGTCGAACCGACATCGACGCACCACGCCAGATGGGATAAACAGAAGCAAATAACGGTGCAAGCAAACCGCCTACAATCATCAAGTACAAGGTACGGGGCGAATATTCAAACCCGTCCATTTCAATATTGAATAAATCCAACAACCACTGACTACTGAAATACGCCGCCACTAAACTCAGCGGCACGGCTAACACCAGAGCAAGCAATGCGACAATAAACACTTCGGTTAAATAAAGGCGGGCAATGGTCAACCTCCGCGCACCGATGGATTTCATGATGCCAATCTGGTCAGTTTGTTGGGTGATTAATGCCGCAATGGTGTTCAGGATTAATACCGAACTTAATGCCAACGATGCCCACGCCATCACCGTTAAAATTAAATTAATACCTGAAAAAAACGGTCTGCCCCAATGTTGCTCAGGATTTTGTAACAGCGTGGCATTAACGCCGATGCCTAACGCGCTTAACTTGGCACGAATGTTACCTGCAATCAAGTGAGCTTTTTCTTCGCTGTAAGGTTGGCTGACTTGTACTAATAATTGTCGAAATGTATTAGGCTGAATGCCAAAAATAGCCTCTGATTCAGGTGCGATAAAAAAATGCAACTGCCCACCAAACGGCGGCGGTTTCACAAACGGATGCCGAATAATGCCATCAACAGTAAATGGTTGTTCACCTGTCGCGGTTTCAAAAACAACAGCATCACTCTGTTTAAGTCCTGCTGCTTTGGCGGATAAACGCTCTACGGCTACTGCGTTATCATGCGGGAACTGCCCAGATAACAAGGTCATTAAATCATAATGTTGTACGCGATAATCAGGGCGCACGATTGCCGTGCCTGTTTGCCACTGCGGATTATTGGCTGTTTTAAAGCGCACAGTAAATTGTGTTAATTTATCCACATTCGCCACGCCTGTAAGCGTTTTTATCTGCTCGGCAACGGCAAAATCTGCGTCAGTTTTGAGGATTAAACTAATATGTGACGGCTGTGATAATTTGTGCGAGCTGTCCATTTTGCTCAGCTGTAAATCTATCATGCCCAATAACGTACCGACTACAAATATACCGATAGCAATACTGGTAATGGCTAACAGCGTGCGGGATTTTTGTGCCAGTAAATCCGCACTGATTTTATGCGCCAAACTATTCAACGACGTAATCCGATAATTGATCGTCAACAATATGCCCCGAATGCAGAACGATGCGCCGTGATGCCGATTCTGCCAAGCTTTCATTATGCGTGACCATGACCAGCGTTTTGCCTTGTTGATTGAGCGTTAAAAATAATTCAAACACCGCATCGGCGGTGGTTTCATCGAGATTACCTGTAGGTTCATCGGCAACAATGAGTTGCGGATCATTTGCCAAGGCGCGTGCAATCGCGGCGCGTTGTTGCTGTCCACCTGATACCTGACTGGGCAATTGTTGCGATTGATCGCTCAAACCGACTAGCTCTAATAAATACCGCGCTCTTTCCAGCCGTTCGCGTTTCGGTTTTTTAGCGACAAAATCCATCGGTAGCAGGATATTTTGCAACAAACTTAAGGACGGCAATAATTGAAAAAATTGAAACACAATACCGATATTTTTACCGCGCCAGACCGATAACTGCTCTTCTGTTAGCTTATGCAACGCGCTACCACAGACATGAACTTGCCCTTGGCTCGGTTTATCAATCCCTGCTAATAAATTTAATAACGTGGATTTACCATTACCCGAAGCACCGACAATGGCGACAAATTCGCCTGCGTCAATATCCAACGATATATCATGCAGCACAGGTTGGCTGATTTGACCATTCATGTAGGCTTTGTGGACATTGTTGAGCTGAATGATAGGCATAAAATTAGAATAGTGTTGTGCAGTGAATGGTTAGATTCTATCATGCAGCTCCATCACAAGACACAGAACACTATGACCTCCATACAACTATTTTGGCTAACGCTTGGCTCAAGTTGGGCAGCGATTGAAATCGCTATCGCCCTGAAAACCCGCGTACAGTTCACAACGACCACACAATTTGAATACCGTTCAGAACGCCTAATCTGGCTGGTAGTTACCGTCGCACTGATTACCGCTCTTTGGTTCAAACAACAGCATTTAATACCGATACCTATTGAGGCGTTTAATCGCCAGATGATAGCCATGCTGTTTTTTATCACAGGCATCGCACTGCGTTGTTATGCCGTATTTAGTCTGGGCGCATTTTTCAGCACCACAGTCACTACCCAAGACAGTCATGTTCTCATTGAACACGGCCCTTATCAGTGGATACGTCATCCCGCTTACACAGGTTTACTCAGCAGTTTTTTTGCCGCAGGCATTGCAATGGGTGATGGCTTAGCTTTACTCACATTGCTTTGCCCAATTAGTTATGTATTGAGCCAACGCATACACATAGAAGAACAATGGCTAAGCGAACACTTTGCCAAGGTCTATGATGACTATTGCCTTAGAACTAAAAAATTGATTCCGTGGATTTATTAACTCAAAAAGTACACAGCATACTTTACTAATTTACAGTAGTAGAAATATTGTTAGCTATAAACATTGTCATGCTAATTTTTTATATATTTCAGATAGATAGTAACTTGGATATTTACCCAATATATTTATCACATCAGATGTATTGCTGAGCAAAAATCTCTTAACTGTTGCTCGATTTGAAGCATTTGTGAGTTCAGCCAGTTCCTGTGCGATTACCCTATCTGAAAATCCAATTTCATATAGGATGATTGCTGTGTTAGTTGGCAATCCATATTTGAGCTTCTTTTGAAACAATTGGAGGCGGTCGAATAGTTCTTCAGTTTCTTCCTCTTCGCCTAGTTCAACAAATTCACTTAATGCACTAATTAGTAAACCACCATCATAGGCAAGACTACCTTCACAAATTTCTACAACATGATCTATTTTGAACTCTCTTCGTTGTGTACCCGCAATTAGCTTGGCATTTTTTAACATACCAAACAACTCATGGAATGGTTTTCCTTGAATCCAGTTTCGGGCAACTTCTTGTAGCACGGTGGGATTGTCGCACTTGTTGAATGTAGAATTGTGAATATGTTTGGACAGTACAGACCAGATAACATCTAAGATTTCATTATCAGTTTTTGCCGATAAGAGCTGCCCAATATTTGCTTGTAGCCAACCCTCAACTTCTTGTGCGTCTTGCATCCCATACAAAGTTTTGCCATAAATATTTCTGCGTTTAGGTTCGCTAATATTTCTTGAGATATTTTCAGCGAGTAGTTTAAATAATTCCTGAATAAGTTCTCGCTTGGGTTCATCAGCTAAAAAATATGCGAGAGTTTCTTGGGCAAGCTTTATGATGTCTTGCTCTGTGAGTTCGCTCCCATTTACATCCCAATTAGATAATAAGAAGCTTTCTATAGCTGAAATAAGGCTAAGTTTCCAAGAAATTTGTCGTTCTATACCAGCCTTTGAAAAGTTTTTGTCTCCATGCAACTTAAATATTCGCTCTGAATATGTCGTAATGATTTCTGGGTCACTAACATAGGCTTGAGCAAAATCCATAGCGTCCATGCGAATAGTAAATTTTTCATCGTCACTTTTAAATGGCTCAAACAGTGAAAGTAGGTTACTAATACAAGGCTCGGAGTTTCTAGGATCAAGAAGCTCTTTGGCTTGATTCCACGCTCTATTTTTGTCTCTCATTTTTCGTTGGTCATAAACCAAAGGGTCAGCGAACAAAATACTTCCTTCAGTGTGCATACCTGACCGACCTGCTCGTCCTATCAAATTTTGAAAATCTCGAACTTTGATACGCTCCTGACCTTGGTAGACGCTTGTAACAATAAGATACCGAATTGGTAAATTAACTCCTTGTGCTAACGTTGAAGTGCAAACTACAAAGTGAATCAACCCTTCTCGCATAGCGTGTTCAACTGCTAAGCGAATCCCGTGAGGCGTATTGCCATGATGAGAAAATATCCCGTATTGCGAACTCTTAGTAACCACCGCCTCTGACCCTAGGTTTTGCTCATGCAGATAGTAGAGTTTTTGTAATTCTAATTGTTCTGAAAATTCACTAGGTAAGCGAAAAGACAGACCTCGCTCTATAGCTTCCACTGCCTTTTCACAGATATTAGTAACAGTTAATTTACGACCGCAAAATATAGCAATACTACCGTTGGCAACTAATTTAAAACCCAAATATAAGGCAATTGCGTGACCATCTGATTTTTCGGGAAATATTCGTTCTTTTCGTTCACGATTTTTTTTATTTAGTTTCAAACTTTCAATGACTCTTGGAACGAAAAACTCTCTCTTTTCAGTATCTTCATTCGAGACATATTCAATTCGTCCAAGTTGATCTAGCCAACTTGCAAAGCCTATAGTTCTGAAGGTCGGTATTAAATTAGTACCCGAAACAATCTCGGAATCTACTCCATTTAGCCATTCGCCTACAGCCTCAGCATTCCTAATCACAGCCGATATAAGGACTTTCTGGGTCGATTCTGGAAGCATTGAACGGAGAGAAGTCAGTAACAATTCATAAGTAATACCTCGTGTTCCGCTGTCGAATTGATGTCCTTCGTCAAATATTATTAAACCAACATTAGCAGCAAGTTCAGGCGTGTGACGAAGCACATAAAGTAGTTTTTCTGGCGTAACAACCAGTATCTGTCTGCTAGTAAACAACTCACTAATATCAATATCGTTTTGTAATGCGTCCGATAACTCATCAACATTAATGGATTCGTTTAGAAATGCGGAAATGAGGCTATTTTTAATTTCATGACAAAGAGCTCTAAAAGGCGCGACAATAACCGCAAGAGATGTTCTGTCAGCAAGAAACGCACTGCGAATAATTAGTTCAGTAGCTTTGGTTTTTCCCGCACTTGTCGGCATTTGCACAACAGCGGATTTTCCACGCAAAACTCCTTTCTGACCAAGTAGATGTTGGGCTGACCAAAGTTCCTTAATAAATGAATCCTTTTGAAGTACATTCAGCCATTGGCTCTGAGACAAGCCTGAGTATAACGGGAGCGCATACCAACTGGAATTTAGATATTTCTTCTTGATAACCGCTGCAATGACATCACCCAATAGTAATTGTCTTGGCGTGCCATATTCATAAACAGCTTTACGCAGTTTGTCAGTCAGATCGAATAGGCTGCTTATATTGCTTCCATCTGTAAAGAACTGGAGAAACGAGCTTGATATTAAATATATGAATTCACCAAATAAACCTTCAAAGTCTTCTAAGCGGTCAAAATAAGTTGAAAGATCGCCTTTTAATAGCCAAAGAAGTAGATCTTCTAAGCCTTCACCTTCGAGATCAGGACAATCCTCACCGATTCGCTTAGAAATAACCATTGAACTACCAAGTAAATCACAGAGATAATATGAAGCCGAACTGAGAAGAATGAAATAGGGATCGAGAATTTCATTTAATTTTGACTGTAAATAAGAGTCAAAAAAATGCGCTGAAAACATTAAGTTTTTTTGATGTTCGACAAAAGAGTCTCGGCTAAAATCCTCGCGGTTAGTTCCAGCAGCAAGATCACCCAAAATGCCAATAGTAAGCGTGAAAAGTTTAACAGGGTCTTGTGGAATTTTAATGTGATGTTCTTCAGGTACACTATATTCGAACATCTTGGCTTTTGAGCGAGTAACACTCAATAGAGTTTGTGATTTTTGTTCAGGCTTCATCCGCTGCCCTCCTGTAGAGTTCGTGGACAAGCTTCATCATGTCAGAGCCATTTATGACAATTAGAGCAAGATTACTTGAATATGGATGACCAGATGTTACAGTAGAAGTAACTTTGGTAGTGTCAAATACGCTTTTATCAAAAAGTGCGATTGCTCCATAGAGTTCTTGATATGGGCAATCCACATCATTCTGAAAACGTTCAATCTTTTGTGCATTTTCAAACTGTTGCGCTTCATGCAGCCTCTGTTTAATAGCATTTAATGATTCAGCTTTTCTAGTTGGGTCTTTTCCAGAATCATCCACAGCATCTTGAAGCCTTGGGTTCGCTGTCTTTCCAGAGAACTGTGCTTTAGCTTCGAAAATAGCCAAAGTATCTTGAGGTGAAATACCATCTTCTTTAAGAAACTTAAATCCTATAATGTCACAACCCTTTGTAGATTCGTTTCGGATAGTTTTGTCACCATAGCGAGTTCGCGGCACCCAGTAATCGAGTAAATATTCAAGAAAATCTGCAACCAAAATTTCACTAAAATCACCAGAACGGATACTTGGACCAGGAGTCTTTTTGGAGTCTGGAAGTTTAATATTATTTAGATAGTCCTTTCGTGATGCTTTGGAACCTTTTCTCCAATAATCAATTTCAGTATCAAGGCAATAATGATTTCGAAAGTGTGTAGCCCACGCAGATAGTACATCATCGTCATTTTGGTGTTGGAACTCCCAAATATCTACCGCCTTATTATCGGCGGTTTTCAACTGAGTGCTTGTTTTTACAAGCCATTTAACGTGTTCCAATGTCCAAGGAGTCATTTGCGATTTTCATATAAGTTAGCCTAACTTGTAAAAAATTACACGTCACTGTGGCGTATAATCAAGATGTAATAGTAGCATTTTTGTTATATGCAAATGTGTTGAGAAATGAAGCATTTAACTCCTATGGATATTACTACCCAAAAACTCTATTTCACACACAAGTGGTAATTTCTGAAATCACATTAGGGCTTGACTATCATGCACACTAAAGGCACATTACCAAACAAACATTAATACTCCAATAAATTATCATGCCAAAAACAAAACATATTGTAATTGTCGGTGCAGGTCCTGGTGGTCTGTGTGCAGGGATGCTGTTAAGCAAGCGCGGCTTTAACGTATCGCTATTTGAAAAAAACTCCGATGTAGGTGGACGCAATCGTCCTATTAATTTGGATGGTTTTGTGTTCGATACAGGACCTACCTTTTTATTGATGAAATATATTCTCGATGAAATGTTTCAGCTGTGCGGTAAGCGTAGCGAAGATTATCTAGAATTTTTTAAACTGGATCCGATGTATCGGCTGTTATTTTCAGACCGTGCGCTGAATGTTTATTCCGACCGCGACAAAATGCGAGCTGAGTTGCAGCAGGCGTTTCCTGAAGGTAGCGCGGGGTTTGATGCCTATCTTAAACAGGAAGGGGCGCGTTTTAAAAAACTTTATCCCTGTATTCAACGCGATTATTCCAGTTGGAAAGCCTTTTTTTCATGGGATTTAATTCGCGCTGTGCCGTATTTGGCATTGAATCACAGCGTTTTTTCCAATCTGGGCAGGTATTTTAAAGAAGAAAAAATGCGCTTGGTGTTTTCGTTTCAGTCCAAATATTTAGGGATGTCACCGTGGGAATGCCCTGCCCTGTTCACCATGTTGTCTTATTTGGAACATGAATATGGTATTTATCATGTCAAAGGTGGACTCAATAAAATTGCCGAAGCAATGGCTAAAGTCATTACCGAACAAGGCGGTACAATTCATACTAACTCGCCTGTTGAATCGTTGATTATTGACAACAAAGTCGTCAAAGGTGTGCGGTTAGCAGACGGAAGTGAGGTGCTGGCGGATGAAGTGGTGGTGAATGCCGATTTTGCCCATGCAATGACTAATCTGGTTAAGCCCGATGAATTAAAACAGCACAGCCCTGAGCGGCTGAAAAAATTGGAATACTCCTGCTCGACGTTTATGTTGTATTTAGGTGTCAATAAACGCTATGACATTGCCCATCATAATATTGTTTTCGCTAATGACTACAACACTAATATCACTAATATTTTCCGCAACAAAACCTTAAGCACAGATTTTTCTTTTTATGTACAGAATGCTTCAGTCACCGATGACAGCCTAGCACCCGCAGGCAAATCCGCGTTGTATGTGTTAGTGCCGATGCCCAATAATCAAAGCGACATCGACTGGGACAGCACTTGTGCGGATATGCGTGAGCAAGTGTTGAATGCAATGGAAACACGGCTGGGCTTAACTGATATTCGTGAACACATTGTGTGCGAAAAAATCATCACCCCCAAAACATGGGCAACGGAAGAAAATGTGTTTATGGGGGCAACGTTCAGTCTCTCACATAAATTCAGTCAACTTTTATACTGGCGACCGCACAATAAATTTCAAGAGTTGGATCACTGTTATCTGGTCGGCGGTGGTACGCATCCAGGTAGTGGCTTACCCACTATTTATGAATCAGCGCGGATTTCTGCTAATTTAATTTGTCAAAAATACGGCGTTGATGGTTAACAATGACTGCGTTTATATCGGTTTATTCGGCGTTAAATGAACAAGTTTTAAAGACTTATCCAATAACCAGCCAAGCGGACATAAGTCAACAAATAACTGCCGCGCGTTTAGCCGCAAAAATGTGGGCAGCGTATTCGGTTGCCCAACGAGTTGCGTTATTATCCGCATTAAAAGCCGTGATACTGGCAGATATTGACGCAATCACCGACACCCTCATGACAGTGACAGGCAAAGTTAAAACTGAAGTCTTGCTGGGTGAAATTTATCCCGTGCTGGAATTAATCCGTTATTATGAAAAAAATGCCGTCCGTATCCTTAAACCCTGTCATCTAAGCACTTCTCCGTTAGCATTTCCCACTGCCCGCGCCCAGTTTGAACGCCGTCCTTATGGCGTGGTTGCGATTATTTCGCCGTGGAATTTTCCATTTCAATTGACATTAAGCCCATTATTGACCGCATTGTTCAGCGGCAATGCGGTGATATTTAAAACCTCAGAATTAAGCATTCCGATTGGTGAATTAATTTTGCAATTATTAAATCGCATTGGCTTACCTGATGGTTTAGTGCAGTACATTATGGGTGAAGCGAAAACAGGCGAACAACTCATTGATAGCCGTCCAGACTTGGTTTTTTTCACAGGCGGCATAAATGCAGGACGCGCCATTATGGCAAGAGCCGCACAACATCCAATCCCAGTCATACTGGAGTTAGGCGGTAAAGATGCCATGCTGGTTTTTGACGATGCCAATTTAAGCCGCACCTGTAACGCCGCTTTATACGGGGCATTCAGCAATAGCGGACAGGTGTGCGTATCGGTAGAACGCCTGTATGTGCAAGACAGTATTTATGCGCAGTTTGTAGAAATGCTAAGCGATGCTACCAGCAAGCTCACCGTCGGACATGGTGCGCTCGGGGATTTAGGTGCCTTGACTTCCTTAGCGCAATACAAAACAGTCGAAGCCCATTATCAAGATGCGCTTGCCAAAGGCGCGAAAGCCTCCGCGCCCTTGCAATTAAACGGACGTTATTTACAGCCCGTGGTGTTATGGGATGTCACTCACGATATGCGCATCATGCAGGAAGAAACCTTCGGCGCGTTATTGCCCGTGATGGCATTCAACAGCGAACAGCAAGCAATTGAACTTGCCAATGACAGCGATTACGGCTTGAATGCCAGCGTCTGGAGTAGCGACATCCGCAAAGCCGAAAGCGTTGCCAGACAATTACAAGTCGGCAATTGGGCGGTGAATGATGTGATTAAAAATATCGGTCATGCAGGTTTGCCGTTTGGCGGCGTGAAAAACAGCGGCTTCGGGCGTTATCATGGCGCGGAAGGCTTACGCAATTTCACCTACACGGTGTCTGGATTGACCAGTCGTAGCATACTCAATGATGAACCAAACTGGTTTCCTTATTCCGAGGTGCGTTATCAGCAAATGCGCGGTTTTATTGATTTTGTCTTTGGCAACGGCTCATTCTGGCAACGTACTCTCCGCAACTGGCAAGCCCTACAAGCCTTTCGCGGCTATGCCCAATCCAATGCACGGCAGCATTGGCAAAACTTTTTAATATTTCTATGTAGAAGAAGAGATTACTAAATGAAGAATAAGCACATTGTGGTCATCGGCGCGGGGCTAGGCGGTTTATCGGCGGCTATTTCATTGGCTACCGAAGGCTTTAGCGTTGATTTGCTGGAAAAAAATGACAAAGTTGGCGGCAAACTGAATATTTTACAAAAAGACGGTTTCACCTTTGATTTAGGGCCTTCCATCCTCACCATGCCGCATATTTTTCAACAGCTGTTTGAAAAAGCGGGCAAAAAAATGGAAGACTACGTCACCATTCAAACCGTTGAACCGCATTGGCGTAATTTTTTTGAAGACGGCAGCACGCTGGATTTAAGCTCAGACCCTGTACGCATGAAACAAGAATTAGACAAACTGGGTGCGAATACCGCGCAAGAGTTTGAGCAATTTCTCGCGTACTCTAAAAAACTCTGTGAGATTACCGAACAAGGCTATTTTGAACACGGCTTGGATTCGTTTTGGGAACTCATCAACCACTACGGCGCGGTGCGTAGCCTGTTGGATTTTGATGTGTTTCGTTCAATGGATCAGGGAGTCAGACGCTTTATTAAAGACCCCAAGCTGGTTGATGTCCTCAACTACTTCATCAAATATGTCGGCTCATCGCCTTACGATGCCCCGGCATTAATGAACTTACTGCCCTATATCCAGTTTGGCTACGGCTTATGGTATATCAAAGGCGGAATGTATGGCATGGCGCAAGGCTTACAAAAACTTGCCGAAGAATTAGGTGTAAACATTCACGTCAATAGCGAAGTTGCCGAAATTCAATACACGGGCAAGCGCGTCACGGGTGTACGTCTGAGTGATGACAGCGTTATTGCCGCCGATATTGTCGTTTCCAATATGGAAGTCATCCCCGCCTATCAAAAACTGTTTCAAGACCAAGCCAAAGAAGCCCAACGCCTGCAACGCTTTGAACCGAGCTGTTCAGGTTTGGTGTTACATCTAGGTGTAAACCGTATTTATGAGCAACTTGCACACCACAATTTCTTTTATTCAGACCATCCCCGCGAACATTTTGATGCCGTATTTCATAGCAACCGCTTATCCGATGACCCGACGATTTATTTAGTCGCGCCTGTCAAAAGCGACCCTACTCAAGCTCCCGAAGGTTGTGAAATTATCAAAATCCTGCCCCATATTCCCCACCTTAATCCCGACAAACCCTTATCAGCCGACGATTACGCCGCCTTGCGTGAGCGGGTATTAATCAAGCTGGAACGAATGGGCTTAACCGATTTAAGAAAACACATTGTCTGTGAAGAATACTGGACACCGATAGATATAGAACAAAAGTATTATTCCAATCAAGGTTCAATTTATGGCGTAGTCGCCGACCGTTTTAAAAACATAGGTTTCAAAATCCCGCAGCGCAGTACACAATTTAATAATCTGTATTTTGTCGGTGGCAGTGTCAACCCAGGCGGCGGTATGCCGATGGTGACGCTATCAGGGCAATTAGTGCGTGATAAAATTTTATCTGATTTGGCAGATAGAGCTAACTGCTAATAAACTGATTATGAAATAATAGGCGAAACAGTGGCAA
>JBAXNR010000091.1:0-17095 GCA_037133675.1 Methylococcales bacterium | reverse complement strand
AGCCCCGTTCCCTGCCCTCTTTAGTATTCAATCGTAAACCCGCTTCTATTTTTGATTATCAATTTGACGATTTCGAGCTTGTTGGCTATGAACCATATTCGGCAATTGCTGCTGAGATTTCGGTTTAATCAAAATATGCGGCGGAATACGCAAGCTATTCCGCCGCCGTGAAAAATTTAATTTAAGTGGGAGACAAACCGTGAATTCAAACCGTAGAAAATTCTTAAAAGGCACTGCTTTATTCTCAGCCGCATTGCTTTGTGGTCATCACACTTGTGTGCGGGCAAAAGATGTACCTAGGGCGTGTTCGTTACGCGGTGGGTTACAAGCGAATGATATTAAATTATTCAGAACATCTGGTAATAGTGACCTTGACCGTAGTATTAACTTGGAGCTAATTCATGCTGCCGAGAGTTTTAACATATTGCCAGGCTTCGGTTTTTATGATGACAGTGATGGGAAAAATGCGTTTGCCATAGATGAAGACTGGATACCTAATACAAAAGGCACAGTGGCTTTTGGTATTGGATTGTTATCTGATGAATTATTCCGTAATGAATGGGGTGGTTTAGCGGTAGCAGGTATTATGGCGCACGAGTTTGGACATATATTTCAATTCCAAAGTAAGTTTCGTGACCTATTAACGCAATCACAAACTACCGATAGATTATTAGAGCTACACGCTGATTATTTGGCGGGCTATTATCTAGGCTTAAAACGGCTACGCAGTGGTGAAATTGATATTAAAGGTTTTCTCGATAGCTTATATTTAATGGGTGACACCGATTTTAATTCACCCGATCATCACGGCACACCGATAGATCGTGCGCGAGTAATGCTAGAGGGTTATAAAATCGGCTTAACAAACAATAACAATATTCAGCAAGTTGCTGAAACAGGTATGAATCTAGTATTTACCCTTTGAGATTAACAAATGACCACACTGAATTTTAAAATCATCGCTATCTGCTTAACATCATTATTCTTAATCTCAGTTGCCGAAGCTAAATGCTATCCTGGTTTAGACTGTCAAGAAGATTTGCCTAATGCGAATAACAATACCCGTAGCCAACAAATACCAGAATCAACTCAACAATCAGATGCCGATTTTTTTGCAGAAAATGCTAGAAAACCAAATATCAGAACCACTGCCAGTGGTTTGCAATACGAAATATTAGCTAAAGGCAGGGGAAATGCTTCACCGTCAGCAACTGATACAGTTACCGTGCATTATAAAGGCGTAACTTTAGATGGTGTAGAATTTGATAGTTCTTATACTCGGGGTGCGCCCGCATCCTTTCCATTAAACCGTGTAATTGCAGGTTGGACAGAAGGTGTGCAGTTAATGAAAGAAGGTGATAGATTTCGTTTTTATATTCCCTCCGATTTGGCGTATGGTCAAGAAGGCGCAGGTAGTTCGATAGGTCCTAATGAGACGCTTATTTTTGATGTTGAATTAATCAAAATCCAATAACCCGTAAACCCGTAAGATGGGTAAACACGATAAGGTGTGCTAAGTTATAGGATGTGCTGAGGCACGAAGCGCATCGGTCGAGAAATATGACGCGAATGATGCGCCTCCTATCGTCGGCACATCCTATGGAGACGGTGAAAGCAAGTAGCAAGTAGCAAGTAGCGGGATTCGTCAAAGTGTCACGGTTTTTTGTAAATTTCCCCCGCATTACGCAAGCTCCATGCGGGTACGCCACTTCAATCTTTGACTATCAATTTAAAGATTTCGAGATTATCGACTACAAGCCACACTCAGCGATTGCCGCTGAAATTTCGGTAGGTTATTTGTGATTGTTTTTCCGCGCTATTTCTATTTCTAACGCCGTTTTAATATCTGATACTGGCATAGCGCGGTTGTTAATGATGGCTTGCCAGATTGGATTTTGTGCCATAAGTTTTCGCCATTCGGTAAAAAATACGTCATCCACAGGAAACTTACTTGACCACGCCATGTTGGCAAATTTCCAGCCTAGCTCTTCATGACCTTTGTACATTAAGCGCATCGAGTTTTGAATCAGGGCAACGGGAATGTTTTTGACTTCGTATTTATCGCCCCATTTTTTATCCTCACTAATCAGTTTTGCTTGCTTTTCAAGTTCAGGCAGTGGTGGCGGGTCTTTACGCATTAAATCTGGACGAAGAACATACTCAGTGCCGTTCCAGCCAAACACGATGGGCGGATTGGGATAATCCAGCTCTGCATCACCTGAATGCCAGCCGAAATAATGATTGTCAGTCAAAATAGCTTCGGGAAGTTTATCGCCATTTATATCACTAAATCCTACCCCCCATGAGCCGCCTTTTATTTTGGCAATTTTTTTAAATTCTTTACCTAGCTCAAAAATTACTACACTACCGCAACAGTAAGTCGCATGGTAAGAATATGAAATAACCAATTTTGGTACACCATCGCCTGTTATATCTTCACCAACCGCAGGCTCTAGGAGCATAGATTTATCATCCTTAAAAGAAATATGCCACGCAATACCGACCGTTTCGTTCAATCCTTTGGTTTCTTCTATGACTTCATCGTATAAATCACAGTTGCTGTAAACCAGTTTGTCGCCTTGTTTAACGGTAAAAGTCCCTTCTTTGGTGATGGTGAATTCATAACCCTCAATGAGGCGTTTGTCTTGTGCGTCCACAATTGAATGATAGGAGGCATTAGAGGCGCATGGCTTTTCGGTTGCTAGAGCTATATTTGTAGTTAGAGCAAGTAGTGTAGCGGTGATTAAAAATAGTTTGGTCATGATCGTTGTCTCGTATTTTGATGCGGTGTATTCGGTTGACGTTATTTTTTGAACTTTACCACTTTGTTTAGAGGATTTAGATTGATTTCATCAATGACGATATTGGGGTTAGCATTCAGCACATAATCCACCGCGTCGGCAATATCTTCGGGTAGTAAATAATTAGTTTCATCATCCGCAGGCTCAAAGGACAGATTATCAAAAAATGCGGTTTTGACCATGCCAGCGTTAATTAAACACACGCGCATTCCACTTTTACTGCATTCTTCGCGTAGGGCTTGAGTAAAACCACGCAAGGCAAATTTACTGGCACAATAAATCGCACCTTTACGGCTACCTTTAAGCGCGGCTTCTGAGCCGATATAACACAAGTCACTGCGCGATTTACGTTTTAATTGCGGTAATAATGCGTGGGTTAAAAATACTTGGCTGGTAAAATTGACAGTCATTAGAGCTTCAATTTGGGAGTATGAAAATTCTTCGAGTGAGCCAAATTGTCCAATTCCTGCGGCAAAAATAACTGTATCAATGTCTGGATAATTTTTTGCCAACTGCTTAAACTGTGAAGGCAAATCAGGCAAGTGACTTAAATCCAACTGCACGGCACTGAACTCTGGCATGGTTTTGGTGAACTGTTGGATATTACGCGATACACCAATGACACGGTGTCCGTGGTGTAATAGCTTTTCGGCAATCGCACGACCTATGCCAGAACTCGCGCCTGTGATTAAAATGGTACGCTTTATAAACGACATGGGAAAAATTTACTCGCTGGAATATAGCTTAAAAGTTGTTCGCTGCAATAGCTCATCATGTCTTGTTCGATGCTATTACGATAAGACATCATGCCGTGTTGACTGCTAAAATCACCTGCGAACAGTTTTTCTTCTGGATAAAGTTTGTGGATTTTTTTAAAAAATGCGTCGGGTAAACGAAATGTACCAAGACTGACAGAATGCAGTTGCGCTAAGTCAATATGGGCGAATACTTGGGCAAATAGTTGTTGATACTGTTCACGGTAATCGCTTTGGTAAATGAGAGGATCAAAACGTAAACCAATTTGCCATCCGTGGGCTTGGGCTTTAATCAGTGCGTCCAATCGGCGTTGTAGATTAGGGGCTTTGGCTTCTACTTTACGAGCAATCGCATCGGGCGATAAACTAAATGCCAGTACGCAATTGGCTAAGGGTTGGCGATTTAATAAGCGTCTGATTTGGGTGCTTTTAGTGCGTAATTCTAAAAACGCATTGGGTAGTTTGGCAAAAACAGGTAAAAAATATTCGCTAAACGCACTGACAGGTTCTAACGCTAAACTGTCACCATCATAGCCAGAAAAAAAATGTAGGGGTTCATCGGGTGAGTCTTGGCAAAGTTGTTCAATTTCAGCTTGAAAATCTTCGTAATTCACAAATAATACATAGTGTGCCGATTGATACATCCCCTGTAAAAAGCAGTAGCGACAATCGTATAAGCAATTTAATACATGGGAAAAATAATAATTTCGTGCTGAGCCTATGCCATAACCTGCGGGTGCAGGCAGTACGAAATGTTGGTGTTTTTGAGCTAAAATGAGCGCGGGATTTTGTTTTTGTAAACGAAAATTTTGCGCTTTGGGATTAAATACTTGCGTATAGCGTTCGCAACTAATGCGTCTTGCTTTTGGAAATCGTGCCAAAATATCGCGTACACGCGGATGTTGGGAAATAGCTTCTTCAATGTAGATGGTATCAATCATAGGTTTTAGTTTGTCAGTAAGGGCTTGTGATTTATTGCACAGACCTTATTTCTTAATATAGAGTAATATACTTTTAATCATCACCACTATAACGTAAATCATGAAAACAAAAAAAATAGGTTTTATCGGCGGCGGTAATATGGCATTAAGCTTGATGAGCGGTTTGATTGCTAGCGGTCATCCAGCAGAGCAGCTGTGGGCTTCGGATATTAATGCGGATACTCTTAGTAATTTAGCCGCTACATTGAACGTAAATACGTCAATAAACAACGATGACGTGCTTAATGAAGTAGATGTGGTCGTTTTAGCGGTCAAACCACAAGTATTAGCTGAGGTTGCTAAAAATGCAGCCGCTTTAGTACAGCAAAGAAAAACCCTGATTGTCTCTATTGCAGCGGGTATTAATCAGCACAGTTTAAGCCAGTGGTTAGGCGAAGACATTGCAATTGTCCGTTGTATGCCTAATACCCCTGCTTTAGTGCTAACAAGTGCCACTGCACTGCACGCTAATAGCAAAGTTAACACCAAACAACGCAACTTAGCCGAATCTATTTTGCGTTCTGTCGGTATCGCGCTGTGGGTTGACGAGGAAAGTGAACTTGATGCAGTGACTGCGGTATCTGGCAGTGGACCAGCGTATTATTTCCTACTGATGGAAGCAATGGAAAAAACGGCTTTAGAGTTGGGGCTTAGTGCTAAAACTGCTCGTCTATTGATTCAACAAACCGCCTTAGGTGCGGCGAAAATCGCTTTAGAATCTAATGAATCGCCTGAGCAGTTACGAAAACGTGTCACTTCACCAGGTGGTACAACGCAACACGCAATAGAAACCTTCACCGAAGGTGGTTTTACTGAACTGGTTTCCAAAGCACTCCACGCAGCGCGTGACCGCTCTATTGAAATGTCTAAGCCATCGGAAAATAGCTAATGAATTCTAATTACCTAACTGCACCTATTATTTTTTTAATCGGCACGTTATTTTATTTGTACATATTGGCGGTGTTATTGCGCTTTTTATTGCAATATTGTGGCTCTGATTTTTATAATCCTATTTCACAATTTCTTATCAAAATAACTCATCCACCTTTAAAAGTTTTGCGCCGCTATATACCTGCTGTGCGAAAAATAGACACGTCATCGCTGGTGTTAGTTTTTGCTTTACAAATGCTGGCTGATTTTTCCATCGGATTATTAAAAGGCGATGCTATTGGCATAGCGTCACTGGCTATTTTATCTACGTCACACTTGATCGAATTACTTATCGATATTTTCATTTATGCAGTATTTATTAGAGCGTTATTAACGTGGTTTAGCCCTGTGGGTTTTGATGCAGTTTCTGCTATTTTAACTAGCCTAACAGAGCCATTATTGAATACTTGTCGAAAATTTATACCATACATCGGTGGTGTTGACCTTTCATCTTTAGCAGTATTGTTGTTTTTATATTTAGCCAAACTGGTTGTTTTGCTACCGTTGTATGATTTGGTCAATTTAGTACGCTAAAAGAATAACGACAGCAAAAAGTATTAGTTTTTATCTTTGTTGTCTTTACAATATAACCCTAGAATCAATAAAAAACCCATTGAGTAGTCTATGAAACCTCATAATTTTCACCTCACTTTTTTTCTTAGCTGCTCGCTTTTATTAGTTAGCCAACCATCTAGCAGCGCAAAACTGTATAAGTGGGTAGATGGTTCGGGTAAAACTTCTTTTTCAGATCAAATATCCCCCGAAGAGGCTAAATATCGGCGCGAAACCTTGAGTAAAAAAGGGCGTGTTGTTGATATTACTGAGCAGGAAAAAACCAAAGAGGAGAAGGAACGTGATAATCGTCTTAGTATGCTACGAGAAAAACAAGAAAAAATTATAGCAAATCAAAAAGCACATGATGATTCCTTATTAAGAAGCTACCACTCTAAGGAAGAAATGATTGCAGAGCTTAAAACAAAAATAGCGATCATTGAAGGGCAAAAAAAATTAATTGAATCTGCGATAGTCCAGCAATTAGAAAGACTTGATGTTAAGCAAAAAAGTGCGGCAACCTTTGAACGTAATGCTCAACCAGTACCTGCCAATTTGATTCAAGAAATAAAGAACATTCAGATCGAGATAGAAAAAACTAAGAGTGCTGTCAATGATAATCTTGCTCAGCAAAAAAGGGTCAGCGATGAATATGATAACAACATTAAACGCTTTTTAGTGCTGACTCAACCTGATGATGCCGCACCAAAAAATATAGTTGCTAGCATTGAAGAAGCCAACGCACTGGGTTTATTTCGCTGTGAAAATGACACTGAGTGTAAAAAGGCATGGGCGATTGCACGAACTTTTGTTGATACTCACTCAACTACGCCAGCGGATATTAATACTGATAACCTAGTGATGCACGAACAACCCTCTAAGGATACTGACATTAGCTTATCTATCTCAAAAATTGCCAGCAAAGACGATGAAGATCAGCTTTTTCTCGACATTCACTGCCGTGAATCTTCGTTAGGCAAAGAATTGTGTAGTAGTCCAAAAGTCCAAGAGTTGCGTACATCTTTCAGACCTTATGTCAATGAGCGGCTGATTAATAAAGTACCCACACCTTGATCAGTAAATAGCTCTAGCAATACCGCGTGTTCTACTCGTCCATCAATGATATGGACGCTATTTACACCACCTTTCAACGCATCGGTTGCACAGCGCGTTTTAGGAATCATACCCTCTGAAATAGTACCATCGGCACATAGCCGATCAATATCGCTAATCGATAAACCTGTTAATAACTCACCTTGTTTATCCAAAATACCTGCGGTATTGGTCAGTAATATTAATTTTTCAGCTTTTAGCACTTCGGCAATTTTTCCTGCGACCAAATCAGCATTGATATTGTAGGAACACCCATCTGCTCCCACTCCAATAGGGGCAATCACAGGAATAAAATCACTACGTCCCAGCATATCAACCACTGAGGGATCAATGCTACTGACTTCGCCAACATGACCTAAATCAATAATTTCAGACGCATCGGCATCGATTGCTGATTTTTTTAACTGAATTTTTCTTGCATGAATAAAATCGCCATCTTTGCCCGTTAAACCAACGGCTTTACCGCCATGTCGGTTGATTAAGCTGACAATTTCTTTATTGACTAAGCCACCCAGTACCATTTCAACGACATCCATCGTTTCACTGTCAGTAATGCGCATACCATCGACAAATCCCGTCGTTTTACCCAGTTTTTCCAACAGTTGACCGATTTGAGGACCACCACCATGAACAACAATCGGATTGAGTCCAACTAATTTCATTAACACAATATCACGCGCGAAACTGTGTTTAAGTGCTTCATCAACCATCGCATTGCCACCAAATTTAACGACGATAGTTTTACCTTTGAATCGTTGAATATAAGGTAAAGCTTCGATAAGTACATCGGCTATTTGGTAGGCTTTTCTTTTTTGCTTCATTATGTCTTTATTGTGTTTTTTGAGGGGGGATTATAGGAGTTTACTGAGATTTTTATCAATCATCAAAAAAATCATCCATACGCACATCATCGTAATTATCGGGCATAGTGTCATCGTTATCTTGATCCAAGACACGTTTATATTGTGCTAAAGTGGGAATTACACCCTCCATTTCAGTTAGATTCACAGGATAAGTGTTATAAAGTTTCTGGGTAGTCATTATGTCCTTGATAGCTTTCATAATGCAATTTACATCTTCTGACAGTAAGGCTGATAATTTTCGGTGTACAGAAAAAAAGCCTAGCAATACTATCAATCCAGCGACAAAAACAACCGTAGCGGACACGGCCAATTCACCGAAATCCATACCAGAAGTATAGTAATAAATAATTTCCCAGTCAGAATCATCTACTTTTACACGAATATTGGCAGCTTTGTCAGTATCGATTTTTGATCCTGAAACACCCAATACCAGCATATCTTGTTTTAATTCAATGTATTCATTTTTAGCAGCGGCTGTGCGTATGTTTTTACTAATAAAATCATAGTTTAAACTAACTAGAATAACGCCCACAACTTCATTGTTCTGCTTAATTGCCCTCGTGATAGCAAGATGTCTATCAGATCCAATATCGCCTTGTATGCTAGGTAGACGAATTTTGCTAAAGGTTTCGCGCACCATCTCAATATCAGCAAAGCCCATTTTCGGCACAATTTGGTCATCGGTAGGACTCACACCTGGGACGAACAACCTGATTTTTAGGACTTCTGGAAAATATTTTTCCAATTTCGTTGCTGTCGCACTTAGCTGAACAGGATTTGCATTGCTGATAATCGCTAATAGCTCTGGATCACTCACTATTTTATCGATTGTTTTGTTAAGTAAATCTATTTGTGCTGATAGTGTTACGGATACCGCTTTGGCAATGGCTGTTGCAGATTCCTCTTTTGAGTGCATTACCGCAATATTGGACATCCAATAAATGCACCCGCCAGAAATTAAAAACATCAGTATAGTAATGCCTGCTAACCACGAAAAAATTTTTATCATAAATGATACCTCGAATAAATTGTAACTTAATGACGACCCGTATGACCAAAACCGCCAAGACCGCGTGAGCTTTGTGTAAACACTTCGATCTGCTCGAATGCCACCTGCACAATAGGGACAAAAACCATTTGCGCAATTCTCTCACCAACATTAATAGTAAACGCTGTCGTGCCACGATTCCAGCAAGACACCAATATTTCACCTTGATAATCTGAATCGATAAGCCCCACTAAATTTCCCAACACGATACCGTGTTTATGTCCCAAACCTGAACGGGGTAATAAAATTGCGGCTAAGCTAGGATCATCAATATGAATAGCCAAGCCTGTTGGGATTAGTAAACTTTCTCCAGAATTTAACGTTGTAGCTTCATTGACACAGGCACGCAAATCTAAGCCTGCTGCCCCTGTTGTTGCGTATTCGGGCAAAGGAATCTCTTTACCTAATCGGGTATCTAAAATTTTAAGTTGTATTTTTTTCATTAAATCTCTCTGCGCATAACAAAATAAATTGTTCTGCTAACTGTGTTTTATTCATCATTGCCAAGGTTTTTTGACCTGTTTGCCAAAAAACCTGTAACGCATTTTCATTGCTGTCAAACCCGCCTTGTTCCCGTCCTACCCAGTTTGCGGCAATCATATCGAGGTTTTTTTCGTGTAATTTATGTAGTGCGTAGCTTTCAAGATTATCGGTTTCTGCGGCAAAACCGACAGTAAACGGACGTTTATCGAGTTTGGCAACGGTTGCCAAAATATCTTGGGTCTTTTGTAGGATTATAGTGCTTTGTTGGGCTTGTTTTTTTATTTTTTGCGCTTGTACGGTAATGGGTGTGTAATCAGCCACTGCTGCTGCACCGATATAGATATCACAATCGGATGCTTTTGCCATAACGGTCTCAAACATTTGGGCGGCTGTTTCCACCTGATAAGCATCAATAGCCGCTGGGACGACTAAGGTGACAGGACCGCTCACCAGTGTTACTTTCGCGCCCGCCTGAACAGCTGCGTTAGCCAATGTGTAACCCATTTTTCCAGAGCTACGATTGGTAATATAACGCACAGGGTCTAAAGGTTCACGAGTAGGGCCCGCACTAATTAATACCCGCAAACCCTGTAAACACTGTTCAACGGGCTTAGCCAGTACTCGTTCACAAATCGCCACAGGTTCTGACATTCGACCAAATCCTGTGTCACCACAGGCTTGCTCACCTTGTTCAGGACCAATAATTGTCACACCGTGCGCTTTGAGTTTAGCGATATTTTCTTGCGCAACCGCCTTATGCCACATCGCCTGATTCATAGCGGGGGCGATATAAACAGGGCAGTCAACCGCCAAATATAGTGTTGATAGTAAATCATCCGCCAAACCGTGACTACATTTGGCAATGGTATTTGCGCTTGCAGGGGCAATAATAAACACATCAGCCCAACGCGCCAGACTAATATGACTCATCGCATTCTCTGCTTCAGCGTTGAGTAACTCGAACTGTACTGAATGACCAGAAAGAGCTTGAAAAGTCAGCGGACGGACAAACTGTGTAGCGGCTTCAGTCATCACCACGCGTACCTCAGCCCCTTGTTTACGCAACAATCGAACTAACTCAGCCGACTTATACGCTGCAATACCGCCGCTAACACCTACCAAAATATGCTTGTTAATCGTCATGTTTGAAAATAAATAAAAGGGGGTATTATGGCAAGTCTAGCAAAATTCTTCTATGCTTAATTTTCAACTCAACAAGGTGGTGTGTTATGGCGATAAAGGATTGGCTGGTAGAAGATAGACCCAGAGAAAAACTATTACAACGCGGTGCATCGGCATTGACTGATGCCGAATTACTGGCTATTTTTTTACGCACAGGAGTACAAGGTAAATCAGCAGTCGATTTAGCGCGTGATTTACTCGCCGATTTTGGTTCTTTAAAAGCCTTATTGAATGCCAATGAACAACGATTTTGTCTAGCGCGTGGCTTAGGTCGTGCAAAATACGCCCAACTACAAGCTGTGTTAGAAATGGCAAAACGCCATTTTGAAGAGATTTTGCAACGTGGCGACGCGCTAACCAGTCCAGACATTACCCGCGCCTATTTAAGTGCGCAACTACGCGGTTATAGCTACGAAGTATTTGCCTGCTTATTTCTCGACAACCAACACCGCGTCATTCAACTTGATGAATTATTTAGAGGCACTATAGATGGTGCCAGCGTTTATCCGCGTGAAGTGGTTAAGCAAGCCTTACATCATAATGCCGCAGCGGTTATTTTTGCCCATAATCACCCCTCAGGCATTGCCGAACCCAGCCAAGCCGACAAACAAATCACCGAAAAACTCAAACAAGCCTTAGCCCTATTTGACATCCGCGTATTAGATCATTTTATTATCGGTGATGGAAAACCCTATTCAATGGCAGAACATGGTTTACTATAATTTTTAATAATGTTCAGGAAATGATTGTAATAACGTATTTAATTGCTCAGCGGGTAACTGTACGATTACCCGCACTTGTTCAGCAAAATCCTGTTCGATAATATGCCCGTCCAGTTTTTTTAACGCATATTCCAAAGGCTGGATTTGCTTGTAATCCAAGGTTAAGGTGACAGTCACCTGCTCGATATACGGATAAATATCGGCGGCTTCAATCACTTGTCTTGCCGTCTGCCCATAAGCGCGAGTCAAGCCCCCTGCCCCTAATTTAATCCCACCAAAATAACGAATCACTGCCACCAGCACATTGATGATTTGTTTGCCTTCGATATGTTGAAAAATTGGTTTACCCGCTGTACCAGTGGGTTCACCTGCATCATGGAAACGATAGACTAAGCCGTTATCTGTTTTGAGTTGATAGGCGTAAGCGATATGAGAGGCATCGGGATAAGTCGTATGCAGTTGTTTAAGCTGCTGTAAGACTTCGCTTTCATCGGCACACGGCACAATAACACCAATAAACTGCGATTTTTTAATACTTTCTTCAATGATTTGTTTGGCTTTAACGCAATTCATCAGGCGATTTTTAACACAGGAACAGCGGCTAATAATTGTTGTGTATAAGCGTGTTGGGGATGTTGTAATATTTGTTCTGCCCTGCCATGTTCGATAATTTTACCTTGATACATCACCGCAATTTCATGAGCAATTTCAGCTACCACCGCAATATCATGAGTAATAAATAAATAACTCACGCCTTTTTCCCGTTGCAGGGTTTTTAATAAGTCAATAATTTGCGCTTGTACGGAAACATCCAACGCGCTAGTAGGTTCATCACAGACAATTAATTTAGGTTCAACAGCTAAAGCACGCGCAATGCAAATCCGTTGCCGCTGACCACCTGAAAATTCATGCGGATAGCGATACATGGATTCTTCGGGTAAATCGACTTGTTGTAATAATTGTTTAACGCGACTGATCCGTTGTTGTTCCGTGACTTGTGGATGCAAAGCGCGTAACCCTTCGGCAATAATATCACCCACTAACATCCGTGGATTCATCGAAGAAAACGGGTCTTGAAACACAATTTGAATATTCGCCCGTTGTTGGCGCAACTCTTCGCCTTTAAGTGTGTTCAACGCCACACCGTTAATCACCACCCTGCCCTGACTGGGTAATAAATTTAACAAACTTTTACCTAACGTAGTTTTACCACAACCTGATTCACCAACTAATGCCAATGTTTTGCCTTGCTCAATACTAAAATCGACCCCATCCACAGCACGGACATAATCCACAATGCGCTTAAAAATACCTTTGCGTATCGGATAGTGACAGTAAAAATCACTGACTTGCAATAATGGCGTGGGCTGCGCATCGCGTATCTGTTGTTTACCCGCATGATGAATAGACGGTAAAACGTTCAGTAATTTTTGCGTATATGGGTGTTGAGGATTAGAAAATAATTCAGCAGTTAAACCAGATTCAACAATTTTGCCTTGTTGCATCACCGCGACTCTATCCGCCATAGTAGACACTAACGCTAAATCATGACTAATCAACCACAACGCCATGCCTGTTTGCCGTTGAATGTTTTTTAATAACGCCAAAATTTGCGCTTGAATCGTCACATCCAGCGCGGTAGTGGGTTCATCGGCAATTAATAAATCGGGCTTACCTGCTAACGCTATCGCAATCATCACCCGTTGCCGCTGTCCGCCTGATAATTGATGAGGATAATCTTTTAATCGCTGTTCTGGATTGGGAATTTCCACTTGCTGTAATAACTCCAGCACTCGTTGATTTAACTCAGTTTTTGACAGCTTAAAATGAATATCGAGGACTTCGGCAATTTGACTGCCAATAGTCATCACAGGATTTAAGGACGACAACGGGTCTTGAAAAATCAAGCCAATACGCCGACCACGAATTTGACACAGCTCTAACTCTGAATGCGTCAACAAATTATCACCTTGCAAATCAATCGATTGCGCGGTTAGTTTGGCATTATTGGGCAATAAACGTAGTATCGACAACGCAGTCATCGATTTACCCGACCCAGATTCACCGACCAAGGCAAACGTTTCACCTGCATGAATAACAAAACTTATCGCATCCACCACGGTTTGCGACTGATTAAAGGTAACGCTGAGTTGTTCTACCGACAGTAAAGGTTGATTCATTGCTTGGCTTAGGCTCTTAAAGATTGTAGGCTTGATTCTACCTTTAGTTGGCTTTTTACGCACTATTGGCTGTTAATCTATCAAATTGGTTAGCAACGATGGAGTAAAATAGCTTTAGCTGTTTTTACTGCAATAGCTAAAGAGACTGTGAAAGTATTCACCATTCAGCTAAAAAACACCGTCATTCCAGCATGGATGCTGGAATCCAGTCACAAGGATGTGAGACTGCATGAAGAACAATATTATTTATAATCATGTAGTTACCATCCTTGGCACTGGATTCTGGCATCCATGCCAGAATGACGGATTTGAAGATTGTTGCGTCTAATAACGTGGTTTGCTTAAAATTATGAATACTTTCACAGTCTCTAAAGCTATTGGACTCCGTTTATTTTCCATACATAAAACAGGTGTTAAGCAAATGAAAAATATACATAGTATATCTGTGCTGTTTTTTTTAGTATTGTTCAGTCATTCAATTTATGCAGAAGTGCGCGTAGCTATATTAGATTTTGAATTAAAAGATGTGACTTATTTGCCGAATCGTCCTGAGGAAATAGAACGCACTGCCTCAATAAAACCGTTATTATCGGCTGAATTACAAAAAGCAGGATTAACTGTATTAACAATTGATTCAACGGCACAACAAGCATTGAATTCAGGTGAAGGTTATCTTTTCGATCATGTTGATGTTGCTACACAATTAGGAAAACAGGAAAATGCTGATTATATAATCGTCGGGCGTTTACATAAACCGAGTTTTTTATTTGCATATTTATTAACTGAAATTGTGGATGTAAAATCAGGGACTTTAATTGATAGTCTGTCGGTAGAAACCAAAGGCGGCGAGAAAAAATTAACGGGTAAAGCCATAGAAATGTTGGCTGATAAAATTAATGCGGTTCTACATTCAAAATGAATATAAAACAACATTGGCTTAGCACTGCTCAGCATATATCGTCACCTAATTTTGATGATAGAACAGATAGTAACGATATTTCTTTAGTAGTAATTCATTGTATTAGTTTACCAGCGGGTGAATTTGGCAATAATTATATTAATGAGTTATTTTGTAATTGTTTAAATCCGAATGAGCATCTGTATTTTAAAGAGATATATCAATTAAAGGTATCAGCACATTTATTGATTAAACGCACGGGTGATATTATTCAATATGTGCCATTTGATAAACGTGCGTGGCACGCAGGAGCATCTAATTATGAAGGGCGCGAACGCTGTAATGATTTTTCGATAGGTATTGAATTGGAAGGTACTGAGTTTATCCCTTATACCGATGCACAATACGCTCAACTTAACGCTGTGCTTGCTGTATTGCTGAACACTTACCCTAAATTATCCAGACAACGCATTACAGGGCATAGTGATATTGCCCCCGAACGCAAAACTGATCCAGGTGCATCGTTTGATTGGAGTCGATTGACAGACTGAAATAGGCTAACAGTTGCGCAAAAAAATTGTTCATCGTATACTTTGATTTAGCTTACTTGATCAAGCTAGCGACAATAATTTTAAAAACTTCTGGAGGTTTACGATGATGAAATGGGAAACACCAAGCTACACTGACTTACGTTTCGGTTTTGAAGTCACAATGTACATTTACAACCGTTAATTACGACGTTTGTTTTTTAAGAAGGGGCTATTTATTAGCCCCTTTTTTTTGCCTGATTGTGCGATTATCGACTCATTCAAGGCTCACTATTTTGGAATTTTTACATGAAAATTAGAGTGTTAGGTTCAGGTGCAGGTGGTGGATTTCCACAATGGAACTGCAATTGCCATAACTGTCACCGCATCCGCCATGGTCAAATGAAAGGTTCTGCAAGAACCCAGTCATCGATTGCAGTCAGTAGCGATAATAAAAACTGGCTGTTATTTAACGCATCACCCGATATACGCGCTCAATTAGAGGCGTTTCCTGCGATTCAACCTAAAAATGGTATTCGTGATACAGGCATTAAAGCGATTATGCTGATTGATAGCCAGATAGACCATACCACAGGTTTATTGATGCTACGCGAAGGCAAGCCGCTGGATATTTACTGTACGGAAATGGTCAAGCAAGATTTAACCACAGGCTTTCCATTATTCACCATGCTGAAAGATTACTGCACGGTGAATCATCATTCCGTTCCTGTGGATGGTAGCAGCTTCACCATTCCTGCCATTGAAGATTTGCGCTTTTATACCCAAGCCTTAAAAAGTAAAGCACCTCCGTATTCGCCACACCGCAATGACCCGCATGAAGGCGACAATATCGGCGTGATTATCGAGCAAATATCTACAGGCAAAAAAGTGTTTTATTCACCTGGTTTGGGCGAAATTGAACCGCACGTCATGGCAGCCATGCAAAGCGTCGATTGCTTGCTGGTGGATGGTACATTCTGGACAGATGACGAAATGGTCACGCAAGGTATTAGCCACAAAAAAGCCCGCGAAATTGGGCATTTACCGCAATCAGGCGCAGGCGGCATGATAGAAGTGTTAAACGGTGTCGCCAAAGCGCGTAAAATTTTGATACACATCAACAACACCAACCCAATTTTAGACAACGATTCTGAACAACGGAAAATTCTCGATGCCGCAGGTATTGAAGTTGCTTACGATGGTTTAGAAATTGATTTATAGGAAAATACTCATGAGCAACAACCAACCCGCTTGGACAAAAGAAGAATTTGAAGCTGCGCTACGCGGTATGGAAAAGTATTACCACATTCATCACCCGTACCACACGCTGATGAATGAAGGCAAACTCACCAAAGCCCAACTACGAGGCTGGGTCGCCAACCGTTTTTATTACCAAGTGATGATTCCGATTAAAGACGCGAACATCCTAGCCAACTGTCCAGACCGTGAAACCCGCGCCAAATGGATACAACGTATTCAAGACCACGACGGACACGAAGGCGATGTCGGCGGTATCGAAGCATGGCTACAACTGGGTATCGCGGTCGGTTTAAGCCGAGAAGAATTATTATCACAACAACACGTTTTACCCGCTGTGCGTTTTGCCGTTGATGCCTATGTGAATTTTGCTCGCAGAGCCGAATGGCACGAAGCAGCAAGCTCCTCACTCACCGAATTATTCGCCCCAAAAATTCACCAACAACGCTTAAACAATTGGCCCGAACACTACCCGTGGGTAGAACAAGAAGGTTATATTTATTTTAGAAAACGCCTCACCGAAGCCCGCCGCGATGTCGAACACGGTTTAGCCATCACCCTAGACTGGTACAAAACCCGCGAACAACAAGATCGCATGGTACAAATCCTACAATTCAAACTCGATGTGTTATGGGTTATGGCAGATGCTATGTACATGGCTTACGTCAACGAAATGCCCCCGTATTTTAATATCGCCTAAGTTCAAACGTAGAGTGGGCAAAAACTTGCCCACTCTACAAAATCCAAGGTAGAGCTAACTGCTAATAAACTGATTATGAAATAATAGGCGAAACAGTGGCAAAA
>JBAXNR010000090.1:0-17230 GCA_037133675.1 Methylococcales bacterium | reverse complement strand
TTACCTCTGCCGCTGAAGTAGGCTTTACTTCAGTCGCTGGAGTAGGCTTTACCTCTGCCGCTGAAGTAGGCTTTACTTCAGTCGCTGGAGTAGGCTTTACCTCAGTGAGCTTAGTGGACTTTATCTCAACAGGTGTAACAGGCTTTACTTCAACGGGAATTGGATTGATGATGCTAGATGATACATCTGGCATTACCTGTGATTGATTTTTTATCTGATTAATCTGCTTTTCTTTAGTAGCAAGCTCTCTTCTCGTTGCTTTTAACTGTTTTTCAAGTGCAGCTACTCTACCCAACAAAGAAGCATCCACTGGCGACTCAGCCTGCTCTTTAGAGACCTCTAAAGGTTTAGCTGATTCCTTAATAACTTCTGGGGGCTTTACCGATTCTTTTGTCGCTTCTGAAATCTTTAATGGTTCAGCAATAGGAATAGGAGTTTTTTTTTGATTGCTATCTGAGACATTTACAACTGGTTTTGACATCTTGTCGGGTGTTATAACAGGCTCAATTACAATCTCTTTCGTCGTAGCGGCAACCGCATTAGTACGCGGTAATGTCGCGCCATTTTTCCACGCCTTTTTTTGTAAAGCGTATACCGCTGTCGCCTCTTCGCTGGATAATTTTGCTTCAGCTCCTCTTTCTGGGATTTGCAAAATTGCACCTGACATTAAGCCAAATACATTATTTCTATTGAACGCATCGGGGTTTGCTTCATAAATTGCCATTAGCATTTGTTCAACAGACACACCGCGTTCTTTACCAAATTTTACGCCAATACTCCACAGTGTTTCTTTTTTGTGTATAGGGCCATAACTGCTACTTTTTGATGAAATAGTTTCAACAGGTTTAGTCACTGTTGCTGGTGTAGTAGCTAAAACGGGTTTATCAACAACCGCTGGAGGGGGCGTAACTAAAGGTAATTTACTAGGAACTACTGGAGCAACAACGACAGGTGGCTTGCGATCAGTTGATGGCGTAGTAGGAGCTGTGAACAGCAGTTTACTCGCTGGAGTAGGCGCGTTACTGGCAATTGGAGTAGATGTGATGGCTAAAGGTGCTTTCGCCACGATTACAGGCGTAGCTTCTACTACAGGTTTAGCCGTAGATGGTGTGACAGCAGATGCAGCGGGACTATAAGTTGAAGGTGGATCAACGAGTACGGTAAATTCACGATACAAACTACCCTTGGGCCAACTGACTTCGACCACTAGATTTAAAAAAGGCTCTTTCAGTACTTCTTGTGAGCTAATCTTAATGACCGCTGCACCATTCGTATTAACCACCTGAAATTTAATTTTCGACAGAAAATAAGTCCACGGCACTCCCTTTTCATCAAACTTAGCCGCAGGTGCCAAACTCACCTTGATGTCAGCCGTGCTTTCACCCGCCGACAAGGTTAACGGAATCTCAGCATTTAGATTTTGATTCAGAGCTGAATGCAATTTAAGATCGCCCATCCCTAACGGATACCCGACAACTGGGGTCAGTAACGATAGTATCGCTAAAGTTTTAGTTAAATTGCGCACACCACTCTCCTTCACACTAGTTACCACAGTCTCATACCACCAACAGTAAAATATACAGACAAGCTTAGCTTAGATGTATTTTTTTACCAGCACTTCTGCAATTTGCACACTGTTTAGTGCAGCTCCCTTACGGACATTGTCACTAACCACCCATAAATCTATTCCCTGCGGATGCGATATATCTTCTCGAATACGCCCAACAAACACACCGTCATGACCAGCCGATTCAGTCACAGCAGTGGGATAACCACCATTAACGCGTTCATCCATTACTGTTATGCCTTCTGCTTGCTCAAGTAACGCTCTAACCGCCTCAGCGGTGATTTTATCACGAGTTTCAATATGAACTGCTTCTGAGTGACCATAAAACACAGGAACACGCACCGCTGTTGCATTAACAAGCACGCTATCATCACCGAGAATTTTTTGTGTTTCCCAAACCATTTTCATTTCTTCTTTAGTATAACCATTATCCATGAAGACATCGATTTGCGGTAATACATTAAAAGCGATTTGTTTAGGATAAACATTAGACACAATCGGTTGTAAGTTAAGTAAATTAGCAGTCTGCTTGCCTAATTCTTCAATTGCTTCTTTACCCGTACCTGATACAGCTTGATAAGTACAAACATTAATACGCGTAATACCTACCGCATCATAAATGGGTTTTAGTGCTACCAGCATTTGAATCGTTGAGCAATTAGGGTTGGCAATGATACCGCGATTTTTATAGTCGGCGACTTTTTCTGGATTTACCTCAGGAACAATCAGAGGAATATCATCATCATAGCGAAATTGTGAGGTGTTATCAATCACAATACAACCTGCCGCTGCGGCAATAGGCGCGTAAATTTCTGACACGCTCGCACCTGGCGAAAATAAACCAATGTGTGCTTTAGAGAAATCAAAGGTTGCTAAATCTTGTACTTTTAACGACTCGCCTTTAAAGGGAATACGTTTGCCGACCGAATTACTACTTGCCAACGCATACACCTCACCTACTGGGAAGTTCCGCTCTTCTAAAATAGCCAGCATAGCCTCGCCTACTGCGCCTGTCGCACCAACGACTGCCACGTTATACAGTTTTGTCACATTATTCTCCATCTGTTATAGCTGACAGTTATCAGCCACGTCTAAAAGGCTTGAGTATATATTACTGTGGACACTTTAACATGATAGTAGTGCCTTAACCCAAAATAGCAAAAACTTTTGCAGTAATTTCATCCACGCTACCAACACCTGCAATAGAATCAAATTTAACAGCTTGCCCTGCGGCAGAATAATAGCTAACTAAAGGTTTGGTTTGCTCATGATAAACGCTAAGGCGTTTACGCACTGTTTCTTCCTTATCATCATCACGCAAAATCAGTACTTCGCCTGTTATATCATCAATTCCCTCTACCTTAGGGGGATTAAATAACACATGATAAGTACGTCCAGACGACAAATGAACCCGTCTACCTGCCATACGCTTAACAATCTCTTCATCAGCAACTTCGATTTCGATGACGTGATCGATAGCAATACCCATAGCTTCCAGCCCTTCTGCTTGAATAATAGTACGCGGAAAACCATCTAATAAAAAACCATTTTGGCAATCAGCTTGGGTAATGCGCTCTTTTATCAAACCCAAGATAATGCTGTCAGAAACAAGCCCGCCTGCATCCATAACCTTTTTAGCTTCAACACCCAATGGTGTTCCCTCACGCACCGCAGCACGCAACATATCACCTGTCGAAATTTGTGGAATCGCGTATTTTTCGGTAATAAACTGAGCTTGAGTTCCTTTGCCTGAACCAGGGCTGCCTAACAAGATGATACGCATAAAATGACTCCATTGTGTCGCTACCATTGATAACGAATAGTTTAAATTTTGGGTCGTAAAGACAAAAAATGTGCCTAAAAGTGACATTTTATAACACATCAACTTTTATCTCTTGTAAAAATATGCTTATTTCCCTATCCTTGTGAAATTTATTTATTTATTGTAGGAGTTTATAATGCGCGTTGAAGATATAATGACATCCAAGGTATTTACCGTCGAGCAACATGATTTAATTGATCGTGTATTTTTTCTGATTCATTATGAAAAAATTCGTCATCTACCCGTGGTTGAAAAAGGTAAAGTCATTGGTATTGTTTCTGATCGTGATCTGTACAAAGTCTTAGGGCCGCGAACCAACTCTAATGTTATTGAAGGCTCGTCAGAAATGCACGTTGTACACAAAAAAGTACAAAATATTATGCACCGTGGCGTGTTGACCATACACCCAGAGTCTTATGTATCTGAAGCGGCGAGCATTATGGTAAACAATCGCGTTGGTGCGCTACCTGTCGTTGATAAAGACAATAAATTACTGGGAATCATCTCAACAATCGACATTCTGCGCGTTTTTGCTAAGCTAGAAAAAGCCAGTGAACATCGAGAAAAAAGAATTGCGGAAGGTGTTAGCCACAAATAATTATAAAAAAGCCCCTAGCAATGGGGCTTTTTTTAGCCTGAAACAAAGTTCTACTTCAAATACTACTAACAATTACCACGGTAAAACTTGGCAATAAACCACTTCGGACGTACCATAAAGAAAAACTCTCTCTGAACAAGTTGGATAACTATAATGAGTAAACTGATTAAACTTTTTCAAGATTCTTCATCTCTCTATGGCAGTAATGCCAATTTTATTGAAGATATGTATGAGCGTTTTTTAGAAGACCCTGAGTCGGTTGAATCCAGTTGGCAGGAACACTTCAAAACCATACATCAAGGCGTTCATTATGAAACGCCACACAGTCCAGTCGTTGAACGTTTTGCGCAGCTTGCGGTAAAATCGCCAAGCCGATTAGCCGCACTACAAGGCTTTACTCAAGAAAGCGTGCAAAAACAATCGGCTGTTGCTAGATTGATTAATCATTATCGCGTGCGCGGGCATCAAATTGCCAACAACAATCCCTTAGGAAAAACCACAACAATTCCAGCAGATCTTGACCCTAGCTATTACGGTCTTGCTGAGCCTGACATGGATACCCTGTTCGACACGGGTGCGTTATATGGCATAGACAGATTACCGTTACGCGACATTATTGCCAGTTTAAAAGAAATCTACTGCGGAAGTATTGGCTCTGAGTATATGCACATTGTTGATACCCAGATTCGCCGCTGGCTAATCAGTCGCTTAGAAAGCTCTAAAAACAATTTAGTGGTAGACGCTGAAAAAAAACGCTGGACGCTCAAATTACTTACCGCAGCAGAAGGCATAGAAACCCATTTGCAAAATAAATTTGTCGGGCAAAAACGTTTTTCACTGGAAGGTGGTGAGGCGTTAATTCCAATTCTCGATGAATTAATTGAATGTGCAGGAGCTAAAGGCGTTAAAGAACTGGTCATTGGTATGGCACACCGAGGTCGTTTAAATGTACTGGTCAATATTTTGGGCAAAAGCCCTGCCAGTTTATTCGATGAATTTGCAGGTAAATCTAAACCTTCTCCAGGTGTGCGCTCAGGCGATGTTAAATATCACATGGGATTTTCCTCCGATATTGAAACATCAGCAGGTCCTCTGCATTTAACATTGGCATTCAATCCATCACATTTAGAAATCATCAATCCTGTGGTCGAAGGCTCGGTCAAAGCCCGTCAAGATCGCGCAGGGAAAAATGGAAAAGCCATCGTTATTCCAATCCTTATTCACGGTGATGCGGCTTTTTCAGGACAAGGCATCGTGATGGAAACGCTCAATATGTCACAAACCCGCGCCTTTTCTACAGGTGGGACGGTGCATATCGTTATCAATAATCAAATTGGATTTACCACCAGTAACCCGCAGGATGCGCGTTCAACCTTATACTGCACTGATATTGCCAGCATGATTCACGCGCCTGTGTTTCACGTTAACGGCGATGACCCAGAAGCGGTATTATTTGTGACTCGCCTCGCGCTTGATTTTCGTATGATGTATCAAAAAGACGTGGTTATCGACCTTATTTGTTATCGTCGCTTAGGGCATAACGAAGCGGATGAACCCGCCACCACACAGCCTTTGATGTACAAAAAAATTCGCAGCCATAAAACCACGCGCAAACTATACGCTGAAAAACTGATAGCCGAAGGCGTTATTAGTTCGGAACAGTCGCTGGCAATGGAGCAGGATTACCAAAATTTATTGGAAGCAGGACAAGTAGTTTCCAGACCCGTGTTATCAGGAGACCATTATCTCTACAGCACTCAATGGAATAAGTTTCTAAACAACCGTTGGGAATCACCCTGTGATACCGCGATTACAATGGAACATCTGCGTTTTTGTAATGACAAAATGCAGCATTTACCCGTAGGCTTTGAATTACATCCGCGTGTTGCTAAAGTGATGGAAAATCGCCGTAAAATGGCAGCAGGTGCAATGCCCTTAGATTGGGGATTTGCTGAAAATTTAGCGTATGCCACGCTGGCTGTGGAAAAACACGCGATTCGTCTAATAGGACAAGACGTAGGGCGTGGCACATTTGTCCATCGTCATGCGGTGTTGCATAATCAAGTCAATAATAAAACTTACATACCGATTAGACATCTCACTGAAGACCAAGGTAATGTACAGATTTATGATTCTCTGCTCTCTGAAGCAGGGGTATTAGGGTTTGAATACGGATACAGTACTACCACGCCTAGCACTTTAGTCATCTGGGAAGCCCAATTTGGCGATTTTGCTAATGGTGCGCAAGTGGTTATCGATCAATTTATCAGTTCAGGTGAAACCAAATGGGGGCGTTTATGTGGCTTAGTCATGTTATTACCGCATGGTTTTGAAGGACAAGGACCAGAACATTCTTCAGCACGATTAGAACGCTATTTACAGCTTTGCGCTGAACATAATATGCAGGTGTGTAGCCCAACGACCCCCGCACAAATCTTTCATTTATTGCGGCGACAAATGATTAGACCCTATCGAAAACCCTTAATAATAATGAGTCCAAAAAGTTTATTGCGCCATAAACTGGCAGTTTCCACACTGGAAGATTTGACCACAGGGCAGTTTCAGTCAGTTATCGGCGAGCAGGATTATCACAATCCCAAAAAAATTACCCGTCTCGTATTTTGTTCGGGTAAAGTCTATTTCGACTTATTGGAAGCGCGGCGCGAAGACACTAACAACCTTAAACACGTTGCGATTGCCCGTCTTGAACAAATATATCCTTTTCCTAGCGACTTATTTAAAGCGGAAATAGCCAACTACACCCATCTTAAAGAATTTGTCTGGTGTCAGGAAGAACCTAAAAATCAAGGGGTTTGGTATAATTCCAACCATCATTTTATTGATCACTTAGACTCGCGTGTCAGTGTCACTTATACGGGTCGTGAACCCTCTGCCTCGCCTGCGGTGGGTAAATTTCACGTCCATATCGAACAACAAAAAGCCGTCGTTCACGACGCGTTATACGGCAAACTTTCAGGAAAATAATATGAGCATTGAAGTCTTAGTACCCGTTTTACCCGAATCTGTTGCCGATGCAACGCTGATTACTTGGCACAAACAAGCAGGCGACACGGTCAATAAAAACGAAAGTCTTGTTGATTTGGAAACCGATAAAGTCACGCTCGAAGTGACCGCGCCAGAAACGGGCATTATCAGCCAAATTCTCAAAGACAGTGGCGCGATTGTCATGAGCGGTGAATTGCTTGCAATAATCGACACGCAAGGAACTCAGGCTTTGACTGATAGTCAGGCAAAGCCTGATCTTCAACCCACAGTGAATAAAGAGAGCGATATTCCACTCAGCCCTTCCGTGCGTCGTCTGATTAATGAAAATGCCCTAGACCCTGCTGAAATTACAGGCACAGGAAAAAGTGGTCGTCTCACTAAAATTGATGTCATAGATCATCTTAACAAACAACCGCCCGAAAAAGCCGCGCCTGTCATCACAGCTGCCCCTGCTCCACAAGTGAAAGTAGAAACTATTGCAACTATAGAACCCGCAATATCAGCATCAAATCTACGTCCTGAACAGCGTGTTGCCATGACGCGCTTAAGAGCAAAAGTTGCTGAACGTTTATTACAGGCTCAACAAAATGCGGCAATGCTCACCACCTTTAATGAGGTGAATATGCAGGCGGTAATTGACCTTCGTAACCAGTACAAAACTCGATTTGAACAAAAACATGAAGTTAAATTAGGCTTTATGTCGTTTTTTGTTAAAGCATCCATCGAAGCGTTAAAAAAGTTTCCTGCGATTAACGCCTCTATTGATGAAACCGATATTATTTATCATGGTTACTATGATTTAGGTATCGCAGTCAGCACACCAAAAGGCTTAATTGTGCCAGTGTTGCGTGATGCGGATCAGCTAGATTTTGCGGGCATCGAAAAAAGTATTGCCAATTTTGGCGAAAAAGCTCGCAATAACACACTTAGTTATGATGACTTAAAAGGTGGTACATTTACCATTACTAATGGTGGCGTATTTGGTTCAATGCTATCGACTCCGATACTCAACCCTCCGCAATGCGCTATCTTAGGAATGCACGCGATTAAGGAACGTGCTGTAGTCGAAAATGGTCAAATTGTGATTCGCCCCATTATGTATCTTGCTCTTTCTTATGATCATCGCTTAGTCGATGGTCGCGAAGCCGTACAGTTTCTAGTGACTATTAAAGAATGCCTAGAATCCCCTGCTCACCTACTGCTGAACATTTAAGACTATGACACACACACAAACACATTACGACGTTATCGTTATCGGTGCAGGGCCAGCGGGTTACACAGCCGCTCTGCGTTGTGCGCAACTTGGTTTAAAAACTGCCTGCATTGACAATTGGCTAGATAAAAATGGCAAAAGTGGTTTAGGTGGATTTTTTCTTAATGCAGGCTGTCTTGCCTCTATCGCCTTGCTAGAATCCGCCAAGCTGTACCACGCGCTCGTTCATGATGCTAAAAAACACGGTATTTCTGTGCAAGCAATTAGCTTAGATATGCCGCAAATGATACAACGTAAAGACGATATTATTGAGACACTCAGACTACAGCTTGCCGAAGCGTTTGATTACCATAAAATTGATCGCTATCCTGCAAGAGGTAAACTGCTCAATAACCGTCAAGTAGAAGCCACGCCTGTCGATGATTCCAAACTTCCAATTATATTGGATGCCGATAATATCATTCTAGCGACCAGTTCAACACCTGTTAAATTAGCCTGCGCCCCCATAGACAACGAGTTTATTATTGATTCTGTTGCTGCTTTACACCTAAACAGCATTCCTAAAAAACTGGCAATTATTGGTGCTGGCGTGGTTGGACTTGAACTAGCCAGTATTTGGAATCGGCTCGGTGCAGAAACCATTCTATTGGATGCACAAGAAAACTTTTTGTCGCTACTTGATGAACAACTAGCCGCAGAAGCCTATCAAATCTACCGCACTCAAGGCTTGGATATACGCATGGGATCACGCGTAACCTCGGCTAAAAAAGATCATAAAAAAGTCACCATAAATTATCAAGACCGCGAAGGTACTCACACCTTACGAGTTGATAAACTGATTGTTGCCTCAGGTCGCACGCCTAATACTGGCAACTTAGCCGCCCCTGAAGCCGATTTACTGCTGGATGAAAATGGCTACGTCCATGTCAACGAAAACTGCCGTACCAATCTACCAGGCGTTTATGCCATCGGTGATTTATCCTTACTAGGTCCTATGTTAGCCCATAAAGGTATTGAAGAAGGCGTATTTGTTGCTGAACAAATCGCAGGCATACACAATCCTATTGATTACGATGTTTTACCTAGTGTTATTTATACCGATCCTGAAATTGCGTGGGTTGGACAAACAGAACAAGCGTTACGCGCAATGGGGGAATCGATTAAAGTCAGTTCTTTTTCGTTAAAAACTAACGCTCGCGCTCAAGCGATAGGCAAAAACGAAGGTCTGGTTAAGATTATTGCTCATGCCGATACCGATGCCTTGCTGGGTGTACACATTATCGGCACACACGCGTCAGAGCTGGTTGCCGAAGCCGTATTGGCAATGGAGTTTTCCGCTAGTAGTGAAGATCTCGCCAGAACCATACACGCCCACCCTACCCTATCAGAAGCCTTACATGAAGCCGCATTGGGACTGAAAAATAGATCGTTGTATTCTCTATTCAGTCAATAAATAAAACAGGAGTCCAACATAGTTTTGGACTCCATCCATTAAAACTACTCATATCGTGTTTATTTTATGGACAATAAGCAGTTACACAAAAAATTTTTCTATTCGGGAGTGCATACTTTGCTTGAAAATGCTGACAGAGCCTGCACTCCAGCATTTTTTATTTACCAGAAAAATTTTTATAACTACTGATCATCAGAACTGTGTACTATTAACCACTAATTTGTGATCTATTCCAAAAGAAGAGCCGATATGAACATGATTGATGAACTACCTTTATTTTCCGAACTTACCTCAGAGCAAAAAGCCTTGATTGCCGAGGGGATACGCGTACAACAATTTCCACGTTCAGCGGTATTAATTACCCAAGGTGATTTATCTGATAGCCTATTTGTAGTGCTATCAGGTCGCTTGAAGGTCTATATTCTTGGTGTCAACGGAAGAGAAATTCTGCTGGATTTTTTAGATCCGCCATCTGCATTTGGTGAATTGTCGCTACTTGACGGACAGCCGCGCTCGGCTTCAGTCATGACTGTAGAACCCTGTCGATTGGCTATTTTACCTAGACAACATTTTCTGGACTGCTTGGAAAAACATCCTGAGATTGCTATCGTTTTGTTAAAAACCCTAGTGCAAAGAAGCCGTGGCTTAGTGGAGCGTATAGGGGATTTGGCACTCTTAGATGTTTATGGTCGCATATCGAATATTCTGCTTGCCCGCGCCAGTAAAGAAACAGAAAATGGCTACCCAACCCTGACAATAACTCACCAAGAACTTGCCAATCTAGTGGGTGCATCGCGTGAAATGATTACTCGCATTCTCAACGATCTCAAAAAAGGTGGCTTCATCTCTATCGAAAATCGAAAAATCACTGTACTTAATGCGCTTCCCAAACGCTGGTAACCGCTAATTTATGATTTCAACGTCAACATCAATCCCGCACTACAAAAAAACACTTTATCACAATGCTGCCCCATCAATTGCGCGGCTTTTCCCGATAAATCAACAAACTGTCTAGCCAAGTCATTGTCAGGAATAACCCCTAAACCCACTTCATTATGTACCAGCACTATATCTTTAGGTAATAACAGTACCGCTTCCAATTCTTGCAAAATACGGGCTTCGGTAAATGGATAGTGCAACATATTATTTAGCCACATAGAGACACTCGCCACCAGCACGGTGGTGTTGTGACATTTTTTCAAACTAGCCATTAACTTTAAAGGTTCTTCTAGGGTAATAAAACGACCTTCGCGACGCTGTTGACTAAGGAGTGCTCGCTGTTTCATTTCTTCATCAAAAAGTGCGCTGGTAGCTAGGTAATAAGGTTTGTCGGCATAGCGTGGCAAAGTTTGCAGCACAAAAGTTTCTGCCAAACGCGATTTACCACTTTTTACACCACCAATAAATAAAGTTTTCATAACACTCTCTTCAATGTTCACAGTTAAAAATTTGACTAGAATACAAACCTAGGTTTGCACCCCCCATTTAATCAGACAACGCACGCATAATCCTATCCATATCGACATTATCCGCAACCATGTCCGCAAAACCCTGAATTTGTGCATCACGATAAGCGGCATAATCATAACCCTGATAAGCATAATTTATGGCTTTAAAATAGTCAGTGCGAAAGCGATTATTATCAAACACACCATGAACGTGTGTCCCCGCAATACGTCCTTGTTGATAATACAAAGGATACTTCGCCATGCGTCCACAATGGATTTCATAGCCTTTGATAGGGTATGAAAATAAAGTATAAAGCCCACGGTAGAGAATTTTTGGCTGTTGATAAACCACATCATCAGCAATAAAACCTAGTCCTGTTTCTGCCGTAGGCGTGTCGTGTTCTAAGGCTTCTGGGTCGTGCAATGTTTGGCATAACATTTGATAACCGCCACAAACACCAAACACCGCGCCTTTAAATTGTTGAACTTCCGTGTACAAGCCGTTTTCTTTTAACCGGCGTAAATCTCGAATCACGGTTTTACTGCCGATTAATAACACCATATCAAACCCTGCTAACGGGCGATAACCGTGAATAAGTTCCACATAAACTTCGGTATCCGCCATTAACACATCCAAATCGTTATAATTGCTCAAGCCATGATACGCCAGCACTGCAATACGAATTTTAATATCCCCTAAGCGTTGCTGATAATTTTGCAGCGATTGCGAATCTTCCATATCGATATTCAGCGGCTGAAACGGTAACACACCCAAAACAGGCACACCAAAACGCTCAGCAATAATACGCTCACCGTCATCAAAAAATCGCCGATCACCACGAAATTTATTGATAATCACACCGATGAGATTATCACGCAGGGTTTTATCCATCAATTCCAGCGTACCGTAAATAGACGCAAACACCCCGCCGCGTTCAATATCAGCGACTAAAATATTTTTAGTCTGAAACGTTTTAGCGACAAAGGTATTGGATAGGTCTTTGTGCAGTAGATTTAATTCCACAGGCGATCCCGCACCTTCAGCAATCACCAACTCATAATCTTGTGAACAGCGTTCAAAGGCTTGCTGAACTTGGAATTCTAAAAACGCCATTTCATTGTAATAATCAGCGACACCTTGATTTTTATACACCAAGCCATTAATGACCACCTGCACTGAACTGTTACCGTAGGATTTTAATAACACAGGATTAAACCAATAACTGGGTTCAACCCGCGCTGCTTCAGCTTGCAAACATTGCGCTCTGGAAATTTCGCGCCCCTCTTTAGTGACGGCAGAATTATTGGATACGTTCTGCGCTTTAAACGGAGCAACGTTAATTCCTCGGTCAGCAAAAAGTCGGCACAACGCCATTACTATAGTCGTTTTACCTGCATCGGAGCTAGTACCGAAAATGGCGAGTGGTTTCATCGTTAATCTCATTGCTCATTAAACTACTGGAATCGTACACATCCGATTATACATTTTATCCATTACGCACAACACAGCATAGCCAACTGTTCCGTGCTTAAATCCAATCATAGTCAGATATTGGCGGACAGGTGCAAACTAGATGCCTATCACCATAGACATTATCAATACGTCCAACGGGAGGCCAATATTTATCCTCGTGTTGGTTGTTATTAGGAAAGAAGGCTTGTTGTCTGGAATATGGCAATGTCCATTCATCTAATAATAACTGGTGAGTATGGGGGGCATTGTGCAGCAGGTTATTTGTAGCGGCAGCTTCATCTGTTGCTATGGCTTTGATTTCCTGACGAATGGCGATGAGTGCGTCACAAAAACGGTCAATTTCAGTTTTACTTTCACTTTCGGTGGGTTCTATCATCAATGTGTCGGCAACGGGGAATGACACAGTGGGCGCGTGAAAACCATAGTCAATCAGCCGTTTGGCAATATCTTCCACAGTGATATTGCAGGTTTTTTTAAAATCATGACAATCGATAATACATTCATGCGCCACCCAGCCATTTTTACCTGTGTATAAAATTGGGTAATAAGGCGCGAGGCGTTTGGCGATGTAGTTGGCATTTAAAATAGCGGTGAGGGTGGCGCGTTTTAAACCTGCCGCGCCCATCATGGCGATATACGCCCATGAAATGCTGTATAAACTGGCAGAACCCCACGGCGCGGCGGCGATTGTGCCTATCGTACCATATTCACCTTTAGCGGGATTCACACCCTCAACCACAGGATGATTAGGCAGAAAAGGCGCGAGGTGTATGCCCACGCCGATAGGTCCAACACCTGGTCCACCGCCACCGTGTGGAATACAGAAGGTTTTATGTAGATTAAGATGAGCAACATCCGCGCCGATTTTGCCAACACGACTGAGTCCAACGAGTGCATTAAAATTCGCGCCATCTAAATAAACCTGCCCACCGTGTTGGTGTATCAAGTCACAAATTTCACAAAAGCCTTCTTCGTAAACACCATGTGTGGAGGGATAAGTAATCATGAGCGCGGCTAGCGTATCGTGATATTCACTGACTTTGGCGCGTAAATCATCCAAACTAATATTACCATTGTCATCACAGGCAACCACCACGACTTTTAGTCCTGCCAAGCTGGCACTGGCGGGATTAGTACCGTGCGCGGAGGCTGGGATTAAACAAATATCCCGTTGCCCTTGTCCGTTGACTTCATGATATTTGCGTATCACTAACAGCCCTGTGTATTCGCCTTGTGAGCCTGCATTGGGTTGTAAGGAAAAAGCATCAAAGCCCGTCAAATCGCAGAGCATATCTTCTAATTCAGTGAATAGCTGTTGATAACCCAGCGTTTGATACAACGGCGCGAATGGGTGTAAGCCGTTAAATTCATGATAGGACATTGCCTGCATTTCAGTTGCCGCGTTGAGTTTCATGGTACATGAACCCAAGGGAATCATGGCTCTATCGAGAGCTATATCACGGCGGGCGAGTCTGCACATATAGCGCATCATTTCCGTTTCTGAATGATAACGTTCAAATACGGGATGTTGCAGGATGGCATCATCACGCAATAAAGCATCAGGAATACACTCAACTAAACTGGTGTTCAGGGTATTAATATCAGGAGAATTTGCCGCCACTGCCGCGAATACTTGCCAAACAGCGCGTAAATGGGTGCGTGTGGTGGTTTCATCTAAGGAAATACCGATGTGATTAGCATCAATAATGCGCAGATTAATAGCCGCTTCATTGGCTCGTGCGGCAATGCGTTTGGCACGGTTAGGGGTATGAATCACTAGCGTATCAAAATAACACTGGTTAAGCACCGAATGTCCTAGCTGGGTTAGACCAGCGGCGAGAATTTGTGTGTATCTATGCACCCGCCCTGCAATTAAGCGCAAACCTTCCGCACCGTGATACACCGCATAAAACCCCGCGATAATGGCGAGCAGAACTTGCGCAGTGCAGATATTGCTGGTGGCTTTATCGCGGCGTATATGTTGTTCGCGGGTTTGTAATGCCATACGCAAGGCGATTTGTCCGTGCTTATCTTTGGAAACCCCAATAATACGACCAGGAACAGAGCGTTTATATTCATCTTTAGTGGCGAAAAATGCCGCATGAGGGCCGCCATAACCCATAGGCACACCAAACCGCTGGGAATTGCCCACCACAATATCTACGCCGAAAGCGGCAGGTGGTTTCAGTAATACCAGACTTAATAAATCGGTGGCAACGGTAACTAAGGCTGATTTACTGTGGGCAATGGCGGTGATGTCGCTGAGGTCTTTTATCTCACCTTTGGAATTAGGATACTGCAAGAGCAGAGCGAAAAAATCCTGTGCGTCTAAGTCTTGATAAGCATTGGTAACAATAACTTCATAACCCAAGGCATGAGCGCGGGTTTTAACCACCGCGATAGTTTGCGGGTGACACTCACTGTCCACCACAATGCAATTGCAGGTACTGGTGGATAAACGCCGCGACATGGTCATGGCTTCCGCTGCCGCTGTCGCTTCATCCAGCAAAGACGCATTCGCCAATTCCATCCCTGTTAAATCAATCACCATTTGCTGAAAATTTAACAACGCTTCCAGCCGCCCTTGACTGACTTCCGCTTGATAGGGCGTGTAAGCCGTGTACCACGCGGGATTTTCCAACACATTACGTTTAACCACGGCGGGCATAAAAGTATCGTAATAACCCATGCCTATCATGGAAGTAAAAACTTTATTACGGCTACGCATTTTGCGCAGGAGTTTAATTACCGCCTGTTCACTCATGGTTTCTGTGAGTTTTAACGGTTCGTGATTCAAAATGTTAGCAGGGATGGCTTGCTCGATAACATCTTCTAATTCAGTTAAGCCCAATTTGGCTAACATTTCCTTGATTTGTTGTGTATTAGAGCCAATATGACGGTCGATAAAATTACCGCGCATTTCCAATTGAGTCAAACTAGGGTGAGAAGTTGGCATGGTGATTACCTCTGATAACGATGGGGGAATAAAGGGCAAGCGCGTCACAGTGACGACACAATTTGTTCGCGAACGGCGGCGTATAACCTGTTGCCGATGTTTGCCGAATCACTATTAAGCAGTCATCCAAAAATTGTTCAACCTTTTTCAAGAATTGTGATGACATAAGTTTTGCCAATATTGGATAGAATATCAAATAGATTATGCTTTAAAGATTGAAAAGAGGGTTAGTTGAATGCACACTTTTTTTTAAAAAACTTTTGAGTGATTAGTTTAGGGTGTGCTGAGATACAAACGCACTCGTTCGAGTTGCTGCAAATGATGCGCCTCCTATCGTCGGTGCATCCTATAGATATGCTTCTATGTTGAAATTTTGTTACCCTATTTATTGACAGAAACAAGGAAAAAATATGAACTATGACATCATCGGTGATATTCACGGACAAGCTGACAAACTGGTCAATTTATTGGAAAAAATGGGTTATACCTTACACGGTAACGTATGGAAGCATTCTTCACGGCAAGTGATTTTTGTAGGTGATTTCATTGATAGAGGACTCCAGCAGTTAGCCACGGTAGAGATTGCGCGTAGCATGGTGGAAGCGGGAACTGCGTTAGCGATATTAGGTAATCACGAGCTGAATGCTATTGCTTGGTTTATGCCGCATCCTGAACGAGTAGGCGAGTATTTACGTCCACATCCACCCTATAAAAATGGTGATAAAAATCGCCACCAGCATGAAGCGTTTTTGCATGAAGTCGAACACCTGCCAGAGACACATAAAGACATCATTGACTGGTTTTTAACCTTACCACTATGGCTTGATTTGCCTGACATTCGCATCGTACACGCCTGTTGGCATCAGCAATTTATAGATTTTCTAAAACCCTCTCTGAATGCCGATACCTGTATTCCACTGTCATTAATGCTGGAAGCAACCCGTGAGCCAGACAATTTGGCAGAAAAAGACACTGCAAGTCCGTCGATATTCAAGGCAGTAGAAGCGATGTGTAAAGGTATCGAAATACCCTTACCACAAGGACACGCATTCACCGATAAAGATGGCATTGAAAGGCATAGAGTGCGTGTGCGTTGGTGGGATACATCAGCAACCACCTACCGTCAGGCAGCCATACTTTCCAAAGCAGAACGAGAGAATCTTCCAGAATTATCACTTTCAGAACACGCACGTCTAAATTACCCAGTCGATAAACCATTATTTTTTGGACATTACTGGATGACAGGGACACCGACTGTGCTTGCCGATAAAGTGGCTTGTGTCGATTACAGTGCGGGTAATGGCGGTTCATTAGTTGCCTATCGTTGGGATGGTGAAACCGCACTCGATAACGCCAAGTTTATTTGCTCAATGTAATGCTGAATTTTTCTGGTGTCATACTGACGCGGGTGATTTGGATATTTGATAGAAGGTAAAAAATATGAAATTAAAAGTTATTATTCATCCTGCTGAAGAAGGCGGGTTTTGGGCAGAAGTCCCTGCTATTCAAGGGTGTGCAACGCAAGGCGAGACAATTGAAGAGCTTTTAACCAATCTCTATGAAGCGGTTGAAGCCTGTCTTTCTGTGGACTTGGAAGACATTGAACTGGCGCAAAATGACAGGGTTTTGGAGATTGCGGTGTGAAATCTGTTTCAGGAAAACACTTTGCCCGAATTCTGGAAAGTCACGGCTG
>JBAXNR010000089.1:0-17611 GCA_037133675.1 Methylococcales bacterium | reverse complement strand
AAAAATAAACAAAATAAATCAATGTGTTGTGATTAAAACATTTTTTTGTTTACAGTTATTAGAAGGGAATAGGAGTCAAAAAGCTTCAGCTTTTTACAAATTAGCAATAGCTAAAGAGACTGTGAAAGTATTAATCACTCCAAGCAAAATATTCATTTTTAGATACTGTACAATCAAACCCGTCATTCTGGCAGGGATGCCAGAATCCAGTGCCACGGATGGTAACCGCATGATTATAAATAATAATTTTTCATAGCACGATTCCAAAACCCTCGCTACGCTCTCCCTGTGACTGGATTCCAGCATCCATGCTGGAATGACGGTGTTTTTTAGCTAAATAGATAATACTTTCACAGTCTCTAAAGCTATTGGACTCCATTAAAAACAATAGCTCAATGTTTTAGCTGTTTAATTTAAACTAGCACCAAAGGTTAATAGTTTTTCATAGTGTATATCTTTAAGTCGGATTATCGACAGTTTTCAATTTATTAAGTTTATCAGGCGAAATCCATAACTAAAGATTGGTTTTGCTTATCTTACTGACAAATAAAAATAATAAGGTCAAGTAATATGTTACACAATCACGATCCTGTCATAAAAAAAATGAACTATCGGTTTATTTCTTCATTATTCATTATTAGTCTTATCATCGGTGTAGTTGAAGGTCTGGTGATGCTACTACTGAATTTATACAAACAGGGAGGTGGCTTATTAACTGAGCTGGAAGAAACGGCGATGGACACTTTCTTACTGACCCTTATAAGCGCACCTCTACTATGGTTTTTTGTTCTTAAACCATTGGTTATGCAAATTAATCAAGAACATAAGGTAGCTCAGGAACAAAGCCGATTAAATACTGAACTGCGTAATGCGTTAAATGTTCACTCACTCATCAGTATTGCCGATACCGCTGGGCGTATTATTCACGCCAATGACAAATTTTGTGAAGTGTCTGGTTATACACAGGATGAGTTGTTAGGTAAAGATCATCGCATTCTCAATTCTAGTTATCATGATAAAGCGTATATTGGTACTATGTGGCAAACGATTACCCAAGGGTTGGTTTGGCAAGACGTGTTTTGTAATCGCCGCAAAGACGGTAGTTTTTATTGGGTAAACAGTACTATCGTGCCATTGTTGGATGACATATGTAAACCGTATCAATATATCTCGATACGGCAGGACATAACAGCGCAAAAAGAAGCCAATAGTGAATTAATTATGCTCAAGCGAGCAGTTGATGCCTCTGCTGAAATGATTCTCCTCACAAATGGCGAAGGCTATATTCAATATGCGAATCCAGCCTTATGCCAAGCCACTGGCTGGACACAAGCAATGCTGATAGGTCGCAGCCCCAATGTATTGAACAGTCCTAACGCGGATGTGTCAGTCATAGCAGCGATGCGTACCGCATTGCATGAGGGTAAGAGCTACTCAGGACGAATACTGCAACGCTGTAAGGGTATAGCCCCTCTGCATATTGCAGGTCAAACTACGCCGCCCGATAGCTTAGAATTTTGGGCAGAATTGAATATTACCCCCGTTTTTAATAGAGATGGCTCACAGACTGGCTATGTACAAATCCAACGCGATATAAGTGAGCAAGTCAATAGGGAAGCTATTCAATGGATGGAAAAAAATGACACTGTCGCACGTTTGGCGATCGCTGAAACATTGCAACAGGCGATTCCTCTCAAGGAACGATTTACCAGTGCATTAGATATTTTATTTGATTTTGAAATAGTTGATTTACAACGCAAAGGCGGGATATTTTTACGCGCTACTGACGGCGACTATTTGGATATGTTCCTGCTGCGAGGTACTTTCAGCGAACAATTTATTGCCAAGGAACAGCGAATTGCTTTAGGGGCTTGTCTGTGTGGTCGTGCCGCTTTTTCAGGCGAGTTATTGGTTTCAGACGATTGTTTTTGTGATCCACGCCATGAACACACGTTTGATGGTATGCAGGCGCACGGTCATTACATTGTACCGATCAGTGCGGCAGGCAATACGCTGGGCATCTTATTTCTTTATACCGACCCTTATCCCGCACAAAACGACAGTCGTCTTACCATGTTAAAACAAGTGGGCGAATTATTGGCTCTGGCTGTACTGCAAGAACAGGCGAAAGTTTCGCTGGAAAATTCCCGTGATATGGCAATGCAAACCGCAGTGGCGAAAAGTGAGTTTCTAGCCAATATGAGTCATGAAATTCGTACCCCGATGAATGGCGTGCTGGGTATGTTAGATTTACTGCGTGATACTGATATGTCGAGTAGTCAGTGGGATTTGGTAGATACTGCTCATGCTTCAGCAGAATCTTTGCTAGCTATTATCAATGATATTTTAGATTTCTTTAAATTGGAGGCGGGCAAACTTGAAGTGGAACAGATTGATTTTAATCTTATCACGCTGGTTGGCGATGTATGCACTTTGCTTGCTAGACAAGCTCATGCTAAGAACTTGGAGTTAAACTGTTTTATCCCCGTCGATATGCGGTCGCATTGGCTAGGTGATCCGAATCGGATTCGTCAAGTATTGACTAATTTAATCGGTAACGCGATTAAGTTTACTGAACATGGCGAGGTTTCGGTGATAGTAACATGCACTCCTAGCATAGAGGAGGAGGCGGATATGTTACATTTTGAAATCCGAGATACGGGCATAGGCATTGCCTCTGAAATGCAAGCATATTTATTCCAACCATTTTCTCAGGCTGAAAGTAGCACGGCGCGACGATTTGGGGGTACAGGTCTTGGGCTTTCCATTAGCAAAAACCTTGTTGAGTTGATGGGGGGAGTATTGGGTTTGGACAGTACCTTAGGTCATGGAACGTGTTTCTGGTTTACCTTGCAACTGCTGTCGAGTGACGTGGTGGAAACTGACACTCTGCCATTGGATAACGTGGGTAAGCGGGTACTGGTAGTAGATGATAATACAACCAACCGTATGATTATAAATCATTATTTAACGCATTGGGGGTTTGTCGTTGGACATGCGAATAACGGTAGAGCGGCACTCATCGAACTGGAACACGCTATTGCTAATCACGTAGCCTATGACTTAGTCTTGTTGGATATGCACATGCCAGAAATGGATGGTTTGACTTTAGCTCGAATGATGACTGAGACCCCCATGTTAAGTAAAATCCCGCGCATTCTATTGTCATCTGGTGGGGGACTCATGGGGGATAATGAACGCCGAGAGCTGGGGTTTTCTCACAGTTTGTTAAAACCAGTGAAGCAATTGCAACTTTTTGATGCCATCGTTACCAGCCTAAATGCCGCTGTACAGAATACGCCCATAAAAGCTAAAGTAACTGTATCAACACCCAGTTATCAGGGCAAAAAATTACTGGTTGTTGAAGACAATAAAGTCAATCAGAAAGTCATTATTGGTTTGCTCGCCAAGTTCCAACTTGTCCCTGACATTGCTGATAACGGACAATTAGCATTAGATAAGTTAGCTCACAACGTGTATGACTTAGTGCTAATGGATTGCCAAATGCCAGTGTTAGATGGCTATCAGGCGACCAGCGAACTGCGTGGATTTGAAGGTAACGCTGGATTAACGCATCAACCTGTGATCGCATTAACCGCTAATGCTATTGCGGGGGAGCGAGAAAAATGTTTGGCTGCGGGTATGGATGATTATTTAACAAAACCTATCTCACAAAAAAGTCTAGCCGACATATTAGCTCGTTGGTTAAGTTCACCTGTACTTGAAACCAAACAGCTATCTACAATTGAAAATAAGCAGGAAATAACTGCCGATTCATTGTGGAATAAAGAAGCCGCGCTGAACTGTTTAGGGGGTGATGAAGAATTATTGAAAGGAATGATTGAAGCCTTTTTTGTTGAAGCCACTATCCAACTGTCCGAGCTACGACAGGCACTCGATAGGAATAATCTTCCTGATCTAGCAAATTTGGCACATACTCTAAAAGGGTCGGTTAGCTATTTTTGTGCTGAAACAGCAATAAATTGTGCGGCTGGTCTTGAACACGCGGCGCGAGCTAATCAAAACGAAGATTACTCACAGATGACGGAGCTGTTGACCAAGGCGATTGTGGATTTAATGGAAAGTCTGCGTCAATTTCTCAATGAAAATTAGTTTTTTTATTAAAAATATATGCGTATCTTAATTGTTGATGATTCAGCTATGAGCCGAATGATGTTAGAACATTCCTTGAAAAAATGGGGTTATGAGACTGTTTCTGTCGATAATATTGATGCAGCCACTCAACTTATTTTGAATGAGCCTATTCAATTTGTCATCACTGACTGGGTAATGCCAAACGGAGATGGCTCTGAATTATGCCGCAGAATTCGTCAGCTAAATCACCATTTTTACATTTACATTATTCTTGTTACCTCGCTTCAAGGTTCACAGTCATTAGTCGAAGGCATGAAGGCAGGTGCGGACGATTTTATTCATAAACCGATTCAAATGGATGAACTGCTTGCGCGTATTAAAGCAGGAGAACGGGTGTTGCAACTAGAGAAGACGCTACATGATCGTAATATTAAGTTGCAGGAACTGAGTGACAATTTGTCTGCCGCACACAAAGTTATCAGTACGGATTTACAGCTAGCAGAACGTATGCAGCGTGGTCTGTTGCCCCCCTGTCCGTCGAGTTTACAAGGTATCGCTATTGATGGACTGTTTTGTCCATCTGGTCATGTATCAGGCGATATTTATAATTTTTTCCGCTTGGACGAACACCATATTGGTTTTTACTCGATTGATGTAGCGGGACATGGCGTTGCTGCGGCGATGATGTCATTTACACTCAGTCAAATACTCACCCCAGATCTTAATCGACGTAGTCCACTCAAAAAAAGAATACACGAAGCCCCCTATTATGAAGTCGTAAGACCCGCATCTACAGTTATTGATAAGCTGAACCAGCAATTTCAAACTGATGCTGTCAATAGCTTATACTTTACCATGATATACGGTGTGGTAAACACCCAGTTACACACTGTTGATTTATGTCAAGCTGGACACCCTAACCCCATTTATTTACCCAAAGAAGGCACTGCGCAATTCATCGGCGACGGTGGTTTTCCCATTGGGATCACCACAATAGCGGAATATGAGTCGTTGCATTTAGATTACTATAACGGGGACAGACTGTTTTTTTATTCGGATGGTATTACCGAATGTATGAATAGTGAGGGTGAGATGTTTGGCGAAGAGCGATTATTGCTGGTTGTTGAAGAAACTCGACAACTACCGACTAACGACGTGTTAAATTTGATTAGGCAACGAATTGAGGATTGGCGGGGAAGTAATAAATTTGATGATGATATTTCTATGTTGATGCTTATAATGTCGGACAATATGTAAACACACGATTTAAATCAATCTAAAGGGGAAGCCAATATGCAACTTGAGTCAACAAATAAGAATGGAATTCTAGTTCTCACACTGCTAGATAAACGTCTTGATGCAAAGCTAGCTGTTGATTTTAGAGAAGCCATGAGCGAGATTATTAAAACAAATCCCAACGGCATTGCATTTGATATGAGTAGTATTGAATTTATCGACAGTAGTGGTCTTGGTGCTATCGTCGCTTGTTTAAAACTAATGGGAACGAAGGGCAGACTTGTACTCTACGGATTAAAAACACCCGTGGTTTCAATGTTTAAACTGACTCGAATGGATAGAGTATTTAACGTGTATGACACTGAAGAGCAGGCTCTTCAAGCATTACAACTATAAAATATTATTAAAATCTGTTCACCATTCTAAAAAAACACAGACTGCTGTTAATCGAGAACAGTTAATTTATGGGATTAAACACTTAATTCACTATTTAGAGTAACAAATGAAATATTTGCTAAACCACCCACTTATTATCTCTTATCGGCTAGTCTTTTTTTTCGTCTGTTTATTATTTTTCACTGCCTCTTGTACATCGTACACACTAAAAGAAAACGGATTTCAGACCAATACTCAATCTGTTAAACACATCATTCCTCTGTCTGGCACATGGAAATTTAAACCCAGCAATTTACCGTCAGATAACTTCTCAGCTATTGATATCAATGACAGTAGTTGGTCTGATATTAAAGTACCTGCCAATTGGTATCTTGAAGGGCATGACATCAGCGGTGTTGCTTGGTATAAAAAACATTTCCAGCTATCAAATACGCTTAGCGGCAAACGAGTTAGCTTGAACTTCAGCGGTGTTGATTATACTGCCGAGGTTTGGCTTAATGGTCATCCTGTTGGTTTTCATGAAGGTTATTTTCAACCTTTTACGCTCGATGTGACAGATGCAGTGGTTTTTGGTGGGGAAAACGTGCTGACTGTCAAAGTCAACAGCCCATTAGAAAATCCAGTTAAAGATTGGTCTTTGAATAAACAGTTAATCAAAGGAATTTTTAGTCATCACGATACGCGACCTGGAGGAGCTTGGTCGGATCGAGCTCAGGAGAAGAACACGGGCGGAATTTGGGCGGCTGTTGATCTTGAAATTCACGATGTGGCACAAATCGACCACGTTCAAATCAGTCCTAAATTAGACCTAGAACAGCATCAGGCAACCGCTGGCGTTGCCTTTCAAGTCGCCTTGAAACAGGATTCTGAGTTGCCAGCAACCATACAGCTAACGTTGAAACCTGATAACTTTCCCTCTACAGAAAGTGTGACAACACAAATAGAACAAACGTTGGTATCTGGAGACAATCAGCTTAACATCCCACTTACCCTCAACAACCCAAAACTGTGGTGGCCGTGGGAACATGGCGAAGCGAATTTATATTCCCTAGAAATAGCGGTAATTGTTGACAAAAAAATAATCGATAGCAAACGTGTTACCTTTGGTTTTCGTGATGTCAAATACGATAAGGATAAAAAAATCTGGCTGATTAATGGCAAACGGTTATTTTTACGCGGCACCAACTATATCGCTACCCAATGGCTAAGTGAAATGACCCCCGCACGTTTTGCTCAAGATATTACCTTGATGAAAAATGCTAATATCAACATCATCCGTGTTCACGCCCACGTTACGGCGGAAGATTTCTATCGGCTGTGTGATGAACAAGGCATATTGATATGGCAGGATTTTCCGTTGCAATGGGGCTATACGGACGACGAAGCATTCCACGTTAACGCAATACGTCAAGCCAAGGAAATGGTAAGTATTTTTTATAATCATCCATCGATTATTGCTTGGAGCCTTATCAATGAACCCGCTTGGAATGCTGAGTGGATGGAATTTAAATACAAAACCTACAAAAAAGGCAGTAAAGATTACAACAAACATTTGACGGAAGAATTATACCAAGCCATTGAACCGCTAGATAAAACCCGTTATGTTCACGCTTATTCATCAACGGCAGAACATCCTTGGCGTGGTTGGTACAGTGGAAGCTGGTTGGATTACAACAAACCAGCACCTTTTGAAATTATCACCGAATATGGCGCACAAGCGTTGCCTGACTTGCCTTCGCTTAGAAAAATATTTAACGAAGATGAATTGTGGCCAGTGACGGATAAACAATGGGCTAAATGGCAATATCACAATTTTCAGCCAAAAGAGACGTTTAAAATTGCAAAAGTACCGATGGGTAACACCACCGCTGAATTTATTCATAATACGCAAGCCTATCAGGCAAAATTGATTAAATTAGCAGCAGAATCTTACCGTCGCCAGCGTTACCATCCTGTTAATAGTATCTTTCAATTTATGTTTGTTGAAGATTGGCCGTCGGTTAATTGGGGTGTGGTCGATTATTGGCGTATCCCTAAACTGGGCTATTACGCGCTACAACAAGCTTATCAACCTGTATTGCCGAGTATTGCGTGGGAAAAAGAACAGTTTACGCAAAACGAACCAGCGCAATTTAAATTATGGATTATCAACGACTTATTAAAATCGTTTCCAAAAGCGCATCTATCATATATAGCTAACGCACAATAAAATGATAACGTTCGTGGTGAGCTTGTCGAACCACATTCACACTTCGACAGGCTCAGTGCGAACGGTTTTGTAATCATTTTATTAGCAGTTAGCTCTAGCTTAAGAAATGCCCAAACATTAATGGACACGCAAAAATTAACTATTGATATTGATCCCGATAGTGGGAAACTTATAAAAACAGTGGAATGGAAAAATCTCCCTATTGGTCATTATGAAATCGTTGCCAAAATAGAAGATAGTAGTGGTAATACGCTGGGAATTAACACCCATGAATTTGATATTAAGCCATGATAACGTTTAACTCAAGACAACAGGCGAATAAATAATGTCTTTCTACTTCGATAAATTTGAACATCGCAAACCACCAGAACCTTTGCCTTATTCGGTAACAAGGGAACTGCTCTATCAGTTTCTCGCGACAGTAACACTGGTTATCGGTGCTTGGTATATCTGGTGGCGTTGGACACATTCCTTAAATTACGATGCGCTGTGGTTTTCCATTCCATTAGTATTGGCAGAAACCTATGCGTATATGGGCTTGGTATTATTTAGTGCGAATCTCTGGAAAACTAAAGATTATCCGCAACAATCACCACCTGTTTCATTATCTGAAACACTAGACTATTCGTTGAGCGAAGACCGTCCACTTACCATTGATGTTTTTTTTCCCACTTACAATGAAGAAGAAGAACTGGTCAGGCTCAGTATTCACGCTGCCAAGCAGCTAGAATATCCCTTTCCTATTGACATTAAAATTCATGTATTGGATGACGGCAAGCGCGAAACCATGAAGCAACTTGCCGCTGAAGAAGGGGTTAACTACATCACCCGCGACAATAATATGGGTTTTAAAGCGGGCAATATGCGTAATGCAATGGAACGCACAGGCGGTGATTTTATTGTCATTTGTGATGCTGATACCCGCGTGTTTCCTACGCTGTTAAAAAACACCCTTGGTTATTTTAGAGACCCCAGTGTGGCTTGGGTACAAACACCGCAATGGTTTTTTGATTTACCCGAAGGCAAACACCTACGAGTGGTGCTGAAAAAATATTTTTGGTACTTCGGATTTGCCATTGGTTGGTTAATTGAAAAATTATGTGGTCCTGTGATGATTGGCAAAGATCCGTTTGTCAATGATCCTCAGATGTTCTATGACGTTATTCAACGTCGTCGCAATTGGGCTAATGCGTCTTTTTGTTGTGGTGCTGGATCTATTCATCGCCGTGAAGCGGTGATGGAATCTGCGTTGAAATCCTATGGTAAAAGCATCGATAAAGCCATTGATGAAGTCATGGTAGAAATCTCCAAAGCCATGCCAAAAATTTCCAAAGCACTGGGTAAAAAAGACGCAGAGTTACGCTTAAAAGACAAAATTAGGGACATTGCAACCACCCAAATTATTCATGAAATTGAAATGACACCGTATAAATTTCATGTGTCTGAGGATATTTATACCTCCATTGATTTACATTCTGACACAGAACGGCACTGGAAATCGGTATTACATCCTACCGTAGAATGCAAAATGTTATCACCACAAGATTTACAAACGTGGACGGTGCAGCGTTTCAAATATGCAGGCGGATCGCTGGATATTTGCTTAAATGACAATCCTGTGTTTCAAAAAGGACTGGACTGGAAACAGCGGATTATGTACGCATCGACTTTTTGGTCTTATTTTGGCGGCGTGTGGAATATTCTGTTTCTAATTTCACCGATTATTTTTTTATTTACACAAGTTTCGCCTGTGTCGAGTTATTCACTAGACTTTTACAAGCATATTTTACCGTTTCTGGTGTTAAATGAGTTAGCCACGATGGTCGGTATTTGGGGGCTAGCTGGCTTTCAATCTAAAGCCTCTTATTTAGCTTTTTTCCCAGTCAATTTACGCGCGTTATGGACAGTATTACGCGGTAAACAAATCAAATTTCCTACCACACCTAAAGATCGTCAGGAAGGCAACTTTTTTCATCTGGTTATTCCACAATTTGCAATCATAGTTTTAACGGTGAGTGCGCTGATTTATGCGACTTATGGCTATTATCATGGCAGTTTCACTAATCTGAATGGATTGCTAACCAATACCTTTTGGGGAATAAATAATATACTGGCGATGAGCGGATTAGTCATGGCAGCATTTTGGCAGCCCGATGATGACGCGGCTATCGAACAAAATAATTAAAAGAGAGAGAAGTAATGACTTTTGTACAAGGATTAATCAACGCACGCAGCCATATTATTTTTATACTCGGTTTGCTTGTCGCATTTGGCTTGGTATTTATGTTGGAAACCGCTCAGTTTGAATTAAAAGCACCGAATCAAGCGGGTATAACACTATCGGCTAATATTCCTCAGCCGCTACATGGCGACCTGACTGAAGAAGAAAAACAATGGGCAAAAATTGCGTGGACGTATTTTCAGAAAAATTATCAACCTGAAACAGGATTAGTTGATTCTGTAGAGAAATACCCCTTATCAACGATGTGGGATACGGCTTCTTATCTTATGGCGATAATTTCTGCTCATCGGTTGGAGATTATTGATACCAAAGAATTTGATGCAAGACTGAGTAAAGTATTGCAGACGCTAGCTAAATTAACCTTATTTGACGGACAATTGCCAAATAAATCTTATAACACCATGACCTTGCAAATGGTCACGTTAAAAAATGTCGTTACTGAACGGGGTACTGGTTGGTCGGCAATTGATATAGGACGTATATTAGTACCACTCAATATTATTACTTGGAACTACCCGCAATATACCCCAGAAGTTAGGGCTATTATAAACCGCTGGCAATTACAAAAAGTGTTGAAAGACGGTGAGCTTTACGGTGCGACTGTCGATGCGACTGGTAATACTGTTTATGTACAAGAAGGTCGTCTCGGTTATGAACAATACAGTGCGAAATCTTTCAATTTATTAGGCTTGGATGTTAGTAAATCAAATAATTATAAAGATTATTTAAGCTACTTCGATATTTATAATATACAGATACCCATTGATAAACGTAACCCAGAACAATTTAATGCGCATAACTATGTAGTTAGTGAATCTTATATTCTCGATGGCTTGGAATATGGCTGGGATTTTATTTCCAATGAATTTTCTTATCGCGTCTACAAAGTTCAGGAAGAGCGTTATAAAAATACGGGAAAAGTCACAGCAGTGAGTGAAGATAATATTAACGGTGACCCTTATTTCGTATATAACACAGTCTATACCGATGGCAAAGCATGGAATGCTATTACCGAAGAAGGTATTGATGCGGAAAAATTTAAAACGATTAGCACTAAAGCCGCTATAGGTTGGAGTATGTTGTATCAAGCACCTTATCGGGACACCTTAATTGTCGCAGTAAAACAACTGTATGATCCAGAAAAAGGTTGGTATTCAGGTGTCTTTGAAGAATCTAAGCAAACTAACGATATAGTAACCGCCAATACCAATGCCATTATTCTGGAAGCATTATGCTTCAAAAAATTTGGTCGATTGTTGAGTGTTTATTCAAATACTGAAATCACACCGAAAAGGAAGTAAATGAAAAAATCAATCGTGTTTTATAGTCGTCTAACAAAGACCGCCTTGTGTTTGGTTTTTGTAACTGGTTGTTCTCATTTTCCTGGTTCATCGCCTTTAGCTCCGTTACTTGAGGTAAATCCGCAGGTTTCACATCCACCCAAGGACTTAATAGTAAATAACAAATCACAGGGACGGCACACAGGACGAAACGGCACATTAACCACGCAAGAAATGGGCATGGCGCGGATTGCTTGGCAATATTTTGAAAAAAATTATCAACAAAATACAGGGCTGGTTAATGCGGCAAATGAATTTCCATCGACCACCATGTGGGATGTTGGCTCTTATTTGGGTGCTTTAGTTTCTGCTCATGAGCTGGGTGTTATTGATAAAGCAACTTTCGACACCCGATTGAGTAAATTATTACAGACGTTTAACACATTAAGCCTGTTCAGAAACTTACCGCATAAGGTGTATAACACCCAGACGCTCGAAAAAGTAACTTATGCCAACAAATCGGGAGAAATTGGTTTTTCTGCACTTGATTTAGGTCGGTTATTGATTTGGTTAAAAATAATTAAAGAACGCTATCCTGAATACAGTAATGCCATTGACTCTTTTGTAATACGTTGGGATTTTACCCAGCTTATTGATAGCAAAGGCAATATTTATGGTGCATCACGAGAGGATGCAACAGGTAATATTAACCGCGTTCAGGAAGGTCGCTTAGGTTATGAAGAATACGCAGCCAAAGGTTTTGACTTGTGGGGATTTACAACGACTGAAGCCGCTAAAGCCGAGCCTTATGATAGTGTGCAAATCTATGGTATTGATATTCCTTATGATGCGCGTAATCCACGACAATACTATACCCGTAATCCCGTTGTTTCTGAGAGCTACCTGTTAGATGCCTTAGAATTTAATTGGGACTTAGCCAACGATACTAGCAGCGATGATATGCACCACAGTCATCCGTGGATGGCTACAATTGCGCAGAAGATTTATGACGTTCAAGAGGCGCGATATAAACAAACGGGCATACTAACAGCGCGTACTGAACACCAGTTGGATCAAAAGCCCTATTTTGTTTACGACTGTATTTACAGTGATGGTCAGCCGTGGGCAACGATTACCGAAAAAGGCGAGTTCGTCCCGCAATTTGCCGCAGTTGCTTTAAAAGGTGCGTTAGGTTTATGGGCAGTGTGGAAAACAGATTACACCGATTTATTGTTTGCCCAATTTTCGAATGTTTATGATCCTGAACAAGGATTTTATGAAGGCAAGTATGAAAATGGTAGCGGTGTTATCAAAAAATTTAGCGCGAATAATAACGGCGTTATCTTGGAAGCCTTACTTTATAAAGTACAAGGGAAATTATTGCGTTTTAGTGGTCGATCCAGTGCGTGGGATAAAAGCAGAAATACTGTACCTAGCCAGTAATTATCACCGATTAATTTTTTAACTTTTACGCGTTACAGCCTGTTATTTATGAAAATAGTTTATGGAACGATGCTGGTAACCACAATGGTGCTTACCATTTATCTGGTCTTTTCAATTGGAAAAATTATTCCAGCGATAAAAGAAAATAACACTGAGATACAAAAAACCATTGCACCGTTACAAGAACAGCTTGTTAAACAACAAGAGATGCTGACGCTACTGCAAGCTGATGTAGCCGCTTTTCGTAAAGAAGTGAATGAGCCAATCAAAAAAGCAGAAGCTCATAAAGTAGGCATTCAGTCGGTACAAGCCGCATTAGCAAAAGTTGACGAAGCAGACGCAATGCGTAAAACAGGCAATTTAACTAAGGCTATGGAAATTTTGCTTACCAGCAAAGACCCATTATGGAAAGCAGGTGATACATTTCCATCAGAACAAAAAACCTTTCGTGAGCTAATGACTCCTATTGATGCGGTAATAAGTAAATGGAAAAGTGGTGATGGTAAAGTGGATACCGCTCAAATTTCTGCTAGTGTTAAAGCCATTTTAGAAAAAATAAGTCACGAGCAATAACATGGAAAATGATACCGATTCTAAAAGTAACAACACAGACATTGGGCATGAACCCCCAGAGATTATTTTTTTTGGTGCTAAGAAAAAAACCAAACTAACGGATTTTTTGAGTCCTAGCGTATTAACCATAGCCGCCTCTTTACTATTAGGTTTAGGCATTGCTTTCGGTGTTATTTATTGGTCTTCTGGCAATAAAGGCGGTATGAACAACCCGATAGGTAGCGCAGAACAAGCTGAACCACTGGCATGTCCTGTCTATCAAAATCCAGCAAAAACCTGTATTGGTACAGGTAATACCTTGTGTGCAGCAGATATGGAAATGGCACGGATTGCTTGGAAATATTTTGAAAATAACTATCAAGCTAAAACTGGCTTAGTCAATGCCGCCGACAAATACCCATCCACCACCATGTGGGATACGGGTTCAACGCTAGCTGCCACTATCGCCGCGCTTGAATTGGGCATTATTACCCAGAAAGAGTTTGATGATCGCGTTGTTGCGATGTTGGCGACCCTGAAAGAAATTAAATTATTTAAGGATGAAGCCCCTAACAAAGTGTACAACACAGTAACGGGCGACATGGTGGATTATGGTAATCATGTATCTGTTGATGGGATTGGGGTTTCCACACTTGATTTAGCACGTCTTAGCTCTTGGTTAAATATACTTGCCTGTCTACATCCAAAACACGCGATTGCTGCGCAAAATGTTATTTTGCGGTGGAAATTTTGTAATTTAATTAAAGAGGGTCAAATGAATGGGCTGGCACTTGATCCTGTTACCAAGAACCTGAAAGTATTACAGGAAGGTCGCTTAGGCTACGAACAATATGCGGGAAAAGTCTTTAAAATGATGGGCTTTGATCAGTCTATGTCCGCCAGTTATAAGAATGAATTTTCCTCTGAAATTGAAATCTACGGCGTGCCTATTGCTTATGATACTCGTGATCCGCGTAAACTAGGGGCGTATAACTATGTCGTTACTGAATCTTATGTCATGGATGTGTTTGAACACGGCTTTGATGCTGAAAATACCCCGTTGACCAATAACATTTTTGAAGTGCAAAAACGCCGCTGGCAACAAACAGGACAAGTCACTGCGGTTTCTGAAGACAATGTCGATAGAAAACCATCCTTTGTGTACAACACTATTTTCGTGGCAGGCTCGCCTTGGAATACCATTACTGACACGGGTTTGGATATGGATCATCTAAAAAGTATCTCCACAAAAGCCGCGCTTGCAATGGCTTTTCTATATCCAGAAGATCCCTATAGTGGTGCGTTGATTGATAGCGTCAGTAGTGCTTATGATCCTGAAAAAGGCTGGTATTCGGGTGTTTACGAGAAAGGTTTAGGTTATAACGATATTATTACCAGCAACACCAATGGCGTTATTTTATCGGGGCTGCTATACAAAAAATATGGCGCATTAAATCGTCTTTGCACCAATTGTAAGAGAGGCATAGTGCTAACACCTGAAATTAAAAACGCACCTGAGAACAAGGACAAATGTTTACCTAGCTCAACTGCGTGTAATACTAAATGTGTGCCATAAATATCACAGTAATTGATGAAACTATCGACTTGCGGATTACTGTGGTTATCAGTATTTTTTCTGTGGGCGACAATAGGATATGCACACGCAGAACAATCACCCCTGCTAGAATTAACGCATCAATTACATTGCGCACCTACTGAACGCGAAGCTGCGGCATTATTAGCCAAACTCTCTTCCCTACCCGCACAACCTTTCGGTATTCCCAGCGACAACTTTAATCGCAATGAAAAATCCCTGTTATATGCGGCAACAGTGGATATTTTATTACACGTTCTTTATGAAACTATTCAACATTATCCAAACTTACAGAAGCCAGCAGAACGCGCCGCGTTATTGTGGAATTACTGTGAAATGATGGTCGATGATGGCATCGCCAATCTTGCCATTAATAATGCGGGGGAAATTATCAAGCAACAAGCGATTGATTCCTTTCCAGAAAAAAAACAAGGCTTTAGTATTTGGGGATTTTTGAAAGCTGATCCTAGCAACCGTTATGTACCAAAAATTGTTCAAGAAACGGCAATCTGGCCACTTGCCCACCAAGATTTGGTTTTCCGTTTATTTCAACAACAATGCTTTCCCCATCCAGACACAGGGGCATTAGTCAATGAACCTAACGACTCACAACCACCGCCATTCGGTTCGCTGGGCATAAAACAAGAATTAAAGTTAGGTGAACACTATCCCTATTTATGGCAATCAGACTGTACAAAACCGATTACTCCAATTAAACCTAACAGCCCGCCGTTATCTAAACTGAAGCCACCCCCTAAATTTGAACAAAATAGTGTAGTCACACGAAAACACACGGTTATCTTTAATCCTAAACCGTTAGTCACACTTAAGCCAACTGTACAGGTTAGCTCTACAACAAAAAACATTGAACCAGCCTTAACAGTTGGACAAAAAATTTTAGACATTGTGTCGAGAAAATATGCGCCACCCAAAAACGGCGAAGTGCCTATGGTATCAACAGCCATTGCGGGAGCAAATTCAAACAGTGGTGCGCCCTTACCGTTACCTCCAGAGGATGGACTGGGTATAGCAGGTAATTTTTATAACCGCTCAAAAATAACTGGAGGACAGTCAGTTGGCGGCGGGCTGAGTTGGCATCCAATTTCCAGTTTTTTCATTAGAGGCGGAGTCAATTATAGCTATTACCCTAGTAACGGTAAATTAAGTTATTCGTGGGGTATTGGTTACGATGATTGGCATCCAGGTACGTTTTCAGTGCAGCTTAACAATTGGGGACCAATTCTCCAGAATGAAGGCTTAGCAGTCAATAAAGCGGTTGCTAATATTGGTTATAAATTCGAGGCAGACTTTTTAAGACCTTATAATATAACTGGCTCAGCCGCCATTAGCGTACCAATTCATGGCGATCCCGTTATCTCTACAACGTGGAATTGGTCGCCTGTAGAAAATTGGTTTATTCGCGGTAGCTTACAAAGAAAATTTGGTAGTCAAGGAAATTGGAACTGGTCATATAATTTCGGCTATTCTGACTGGCATCCCTTTACTTTTTCACTTACCTATGACAATTGGGGAACTAATAAAATCTGGGATGGTAGTCAGACAGATGCGTTTAATTTTCGAAAAAATGGTGCCATATCGTTGGGTTGGGGTTGGGCTTTTTAAGAGTACTGTGCATATTGCCTCAGGTTCTGGGTTACCCCTATAATGACTATTTTTTCCCAACGCCCCAAAAAGACATTTTAAAGAACAATTTCTAAGCCTTTTTTCTGTACTAGGTGTAATAACTTAAGTGCCATACCTGTTGGGCGTTTTTGTCCAGCTTCCCATTTCTGCACAGTCGATACATTGGTATTTAATAGCGAGGCAAATACTGATTGGCTAACCACTGAAAGAGTTTGGCAAAATTCCAAAGTCGCTGTTTATTCTGAAATACCGTGACGATTGCCTGTTTAGACAGTCGATTGAAACGCAACTCAATAAAGTCGAAAGTTCCAATAAGTTCTCCAAAGCCATTTCGTTTGGGCATAATCAAGAATTCGTCCAAAGTGAATAAAGAGGAGCAGGAAATCGCTGAAAGTTGTCGTCGCCTCATCAAAAACGTTGGAATTACCTCTATTTGACACGCGAACTCGCTAACGAAAAGAATGAAGAGCGCAAGGCTGAATTGTTAGCGGCTATTCGCAATGGCTCAGTGGTTACTTGGGCGCATTTTAATCTGCACGGGGAGTTTGATTTTTCGGACGAAAAAATAGTGGACTCTGTAGACTTGCTCTCTCCCAAAAAGAAGTAGGAAAAAAGCGACGTGTTTGGGAAGTCCATATCTCGCTTAAACCTTGATAGTGCAAAGCATGGACTAAAATCTCGTGAAACTTTAGTGTCGTTTATTTAATTGCACCCAAAGTAGCTTTTCACACGAGTTGCCGCGTACCCATCGCTACACGCCTATTGGAGAACGTTGCTTTGGTAAACACGATTGGCACGCCAAAGGTCGGACGAATGTTATTGGTGTGCTACTGGCAATAACGCTACTGACCGTGACACTATTCACAGGCATAGGTATCTACACAAGTTACCCGAAAAAAGTTTTAGCCGTTTTGTGTAAA
>JBAXNR010000088.1:0-17639 GCA_037133675.1 Methylococcales bacterium | reverse complement strand
CCGAAGTGAGCTGGCTATTATAGCTAACTCAGATGCGTTGTCAATAAAAAATTACGGCTTCCACAGGGCTATCTCATTAAAAATCTGCCAAACTATGGAAACTTCAAATAAGCACAGAGGAATAAAATCATAAACAAATCTGAAAAAGCGGGGTGAATTGTCACCGCTACAAAAAAAAGCTTCACAAGCGGTTTTTTTAATTTTCGGCGTTAATTTCACGCCACTTTTGATCATCGAGGAAAGCCACCATATCAAATTGTTGCGCGGTCGTTCCAAATTCAGTGCGTAGGATGGGATAAGGTACCGAAGCCCAGCAAGCGCGATAAGGTTATTGATATGGCTACACTAAACAGGACATTTTTCTATAAAATCTATGAAAAGACCTGAGAGTACTTACATGACAACCCAAGCCAAATAAAAATACACCGCTTTAATTCTCAAGCAAGCTATCAAAACCGTCTCACTTTATCGCCCGTAATAAATTGCCGTAATACAGCTCTTTGCCTGTTTTGGTTGGCATCCAAAGTTGTTTAATTTCCATTTGGTTTTTAGCAAAAAACAGCCCAGCAGAAGCGGCTAAATCGGACAGTTCTATTTTTGGTGAATAGGTGTTGAGAATCAAAAAAGCACCTGAATTCATCAGTCCGAATGCTGTTTCTATTAAGCCCGATAGATGCTGTTCAAGTTTCCATTTTTCGCCTTTTGCACCTAAACCCCACGCGGGTGGGTCCATGATGATGCCGTCGTAGTGTTTGCCGCGCTTTAATTCACGTTGGGCGAATTTTAACGCGTCTTCATGTACCCATTTAATGTCAGCAAGGTGAGAGCGTTCTTTGTTTTCATTTGCCCAAGTAATCAGTTGTTTGACCGAATCCACATGAACGACATCCGCTCCAGCATCACAGGCAACTAGCGATGCCGCGCCTGTGTAGGCGAATAGGTTTAAGATCTTTTGACCCGCACGCATCCGTTGTTTAATAAAACGCCAGTTTGCTTGTTGTTCAGGAAACAAACCTAGATGCTTGAATTGCGTTAGCTTTAAGCCAAAGTTTACGTTTTGATAGGCAATCGTCCACTGTTCAGGCGCGTCCGTTTTGATATTTTTCCATTGACCTTGAGTTGATGAGTGTTCTTCAAATTCCCAATGTGCCATATCTTGCCATAGGGCGTTTGACCATCCCGATTTGAAATCTGCGTGAATGTCGGGACGAATGGTGATGATTTTTCCCCAGCGTTCCAGTTTTTTACCATCGCCTGCATCAAGTAGTTCATAGTCTGACCAGTGTGCCGCGTACTCGCGTGGGATTTTTTGCTGCGCGTTGTGCATTTTATTTCAAAGTGTAATGGGTATGAGGGTAACAATATTTTTCAGGAAAATGTCGCGAAAGGAGTTAAAAAAATATTTTTTTAATTCTTTATTTCGTAACCTTATAGTAATTATTCAATTCTTGCAGGCGTTCTGGTGTGCCTATATCTATCCAAAAACCGATAAATTTCTGTCCTGAGATTTGCTGTTTGGCAATCGCCTGACGTAATAATGGACCTAGTTTTCGACTACCTGCGGGTAAATTATGAAATAGTTTGGGGCTATAAAGACCAATACCGCTAAAGGTATATTGTTCACGCGCATATTCATAAACTAGCCCTGTGTCATCCAGTCCAAAATCGCCTTCAGGATGATGTTTAGGGTTAGCCACTAGTACTAAATGCGCTAAATCGACAGGGATGTTTTTGAGTGTCGCAAAATCAAAGTCAGTAGCAATATCGCCATTCACCACTAAAAATACGTCATCACCCAATAACGGCAGTGCGTTAATAATACCACCAGCGGTTTCCAAGCCTTGTTCGCCTTCGGGTGAATAGCAAATGCTCGCGCCTAGTGCTTGACCATTGCCTAGTGCTGCTTCTATTTGTTCGCCTAAATGGGCGTGATTAATAACAATCTCGGTAAAACCTGCTGCAACCAGTTGAGTAATAGTGTGTTCGATAATCGGTTTTCCTGCGACTAACAGCAAGGGTTTTGGTGTGTGGTCAGTTAAAGGGCGCATTCTCTCGCCGCGCCCAGCGGCTAAAATCATGGCTTTCATAAGACTGGTAATACGGATTCGCGTAGAAAAGCACTAAATTCGGCAAGCTCTGGGTAAGCATCGGCTTGAATAATGACGTAGTTCAGTGTGCGCGGTATATCATTAAGGTAATTTGGCTTATTGTCTCTTAAGTTGAGACGGGAAAAAATACCTATCGCTTTGAGATGCCGCTGCATTCCCATTAAATCAAACCAGCGTTTAAATTGTTTAAGTTCACAATTAATGAGTTTGGCTTGCAGTAAGCGTTGATAATAATCGCTCATCCAGTTTTCAACTTGGCTTGCAGACCAATCGACATAACAATCACGCAACAAAGACACTAGATCGTAGGTGATAGCCCCTAATACAGCATCTTGAAAATCTATAACGCCTAGCTCGTTGTTGTCTAGCACCATTAAATTACGCGAATGATAATCGCGGTGTACACAGGTGATAGGTTGTTCTAATGCTGAGCTAATTAGAAGAGTACGCACGGATTGCCACAGCGGGGCAGGGATTTCAACATCCAGATGTTGCTCTAAAAACCACTCTTCAAAAATACCCAACTCACGTTGTAGCAGTGCTTCATCATAACTGGGCAGGTTGCTATTGAGTAAGTTAGTTTTGGTTTGCAAATTAAATAAACTATCGAGAGCATTTTGATATAACGACTCTACATTATGACTGTCTAATTGATCCAAAAAACACTCAGATCCAAGGTCTTCCAATAACAAAAAACCATCAATGATGTTTTGTTGGAAAATAGCAGGAACATGAAGCTGGGCATTCGTCATTAAGTTAGCGACATGAATAAATGGCTCTAGTTTTTCTTTTTCAGGCGGGGCATCCATGACAACAAACTGTCCATCTGGAGTTTTGATTCTAAAGTAACGGCGGAAACTAGCATCACTGGATGCTAATTCCCAATGGTTTATGATTAATAACAAATCGTTTTCCAGCCAGTCGAGCATAGCAATAGTTCTTAAGTCTTCAATCATCATAATGTTTTGATTAGATTAGTTATAACGTGGTGAATTGGGGTAAAATGACAAGAAAGCATTTTATGCGATTTACCACACATTACGCTAACAAACTTACATTGCCTATGCACCGTCGATTATCTTTGGTTTTTTTGCCTTTATTATATTCCCCCATCAGTCTTGCCCATGACGCAGCGTGGAATTGTGAGCAGAATAAAGACACGAAAGAGTGGCTCTGTGTGGGTGATAAAAAACCAACTGCAACCGCTGACGAGCCTGAACTTTCTGGGGAGTCTTCATTACCCGCTAAAAAAACTCAACCTGTATTAGCGAAACCCTACACACCTTACCCTGTACCAAGTAATACGGCTACGCCTGCTATACCCGCAACAGTGCAGCGTTCTAAGCCCAATGACACGCCTGTAGTACAGAAAGAAGTGCAAGCTGTGACTCCATCGCCAGCAACAGTGCAACGTGCTACTCCCAATGAAATGCCTGTTGCGAATAGATTATTTCAAACATCACCGCAACCCGCAACGGAGCAGCGTCCTAAGCCCAATGACACGCCTGTAGTGCAGAAAGAAGAGCAAGCTGTGACTCCATCGCTAGCAACAGTACAACGTGCTACCCCCGATGAAGTGCCTGTAGCTGCAAGACCTATTGTCACGCCTACTCAAGATAGTCAGCCAGTCACGCCAGAAAACACGGCAAGTAGTCAATCGTCAGAATTGCCTATTCGTCTTCCTGCCTCAACTCATGTAGATAATGAAAAGTCTAGCAAGGTGGTAGCCACCAAAAGCGCGGGTTGGAATTGTGACACCGAAAATAAAGATGACAATTGGAATTGTCAATTAGTTGGTGCTGATCCTAAGGGGGAAGCGCATTCAGTTAAAGTAGCATCAGGCGATAAAGAATCTAGCAGCAGTTTTCGTTTGCTAGCCCCCGCTTTTAATAGCAGCCAAGAACAAACCTTTGAGACCTTAACATCAAAATTGCAATACGATCCATGGGAAAATTGTACCGCACCACAAAAGATAAAACCCAATTTTATCCCTAAAAAAGGTTTACGCGAAACTGCGCCACTGGAACTAACTTCGGATTTTGCGGAAGTATTTGATGATGAAATTGGCAGTTACTTAGGTAATGTGGAAATAAAGCGTGCAGATCAGCATTCCTTATCGCATATTGCTAATTATGACAAAGTTTCGGAAACCTTAGATTTAAACGGTGATGTCTATTACAACGAAGATGAGTTGGCACTCTATGGACGATCAGCATCGCTAAAATTAGCGACAGACCAATCCAAACTTCGAGATGCACTCTTTATTTCACCTGCCACTCATCTTAGAGGCAGCTCAAAAGTTGTTTATCGAGACAGTAAAACCTTTTCGCGCTATAAAGATGTTGCCTATACCAGCTGCCGTCCAGGTAATCAGGACTGGGTGCTTCATGCGGATCAATTAAAAATGAATGATGTTGAGGGTAAAGGGGCGGTTAAAAATGCGTGGATTGAATTTAAGGGTGTACCCGTATTTTATACCCCGTATCTTTCTTTTCCTACCGATAATAGACGGACGACTGGCTTTTTACCACCGTCATATCACTTTACAAAACAAAGCGGTTTTGGTCTATACACACCTTATTATTGGAATATCGCGCCTAATTATGATGCGATATTCACGCCGCGTTATTTGTCAAAAAGGGGCTTATTACTAGATGCTAATTTTCGTTATTTAACTGAAATGACCAAAGGCGCAGTAAAACTTGAATATATGCCTAATGATAGCCAGCTAAATACATCACGTTATTTAGGCGCGATTACAAACCATAGTGTGTACACACCACATATCACTTCAAACTTAGATTTGAATTATGTGTCTGATAAAGATTATTTTAATCAGTTAGGTAACGCCTTAGCACTACCTAATTTCAGTTATCTTAGAAGTGCCGCAGATGTGAACTATATCAGAGAAGGCGTATCTTTGACTGCTAGGGCGGACAATTATCAGGCAGTTACCTCCCAACTTACTACGATACCTTATCGAAGATTGCCACAAATCAATCTGAATTTGAATCATTCTTTTAAAACGGCTGTGCCGATAGATGTTGCGACCGAAAGTGAGTCAGTGTATTTTCAGCATGGTACCGAAGTGAATGCAGAGCGGCTTAATGTTAAACCATCAATCGCTATTCCATTTAAAACTGCCAGTGCCTTTATAACACCTAAGCTGTCTTTACAGCACACTGAGTATTTTCTGAGCAAGGAAGCAATAAGTACAGTCGGTAATATTTCTCGAACCTTGCCCATTGTATCGTTAGATAGCGGCATGTTTTTTGAAAAAGAGTTGAGTTTAGGTGGGTCGTCGATGCTACATACCTTAGAACCAAGATTGTTTTATTTGTATGTACCCTATAGAAATCAAAATAACATTCCGATATTTGATACTGCTCAATACGATTTTGTGTTTGCCAGTTTGTTTAGAGAAAACCGTTTTTCTGGTACTGATAGAATACAGGATGCCAACCAATTATCAGTAGCTTTAACCTCACGCTTAGTTGATTCGACCACGGGTCAAGAAAAATTAAAATTTAGCCTAGGTGACATTCTTTATTTTAAGAATAGAAATGTGTCCTTGAATACCTTGGATGCACCCAATTCACTGTATCCTGTAGAAACCAGTTTTGCATCACCAATTATCGCTGAGTTGAGTAGTCAATTAACCGATCACCTTTCAGCTGAAACGGGGCTGCAATGGGATCCGAGAGTTAATGATGTGACTCAAGGGAATCATTATAGCGATATTACCCGAGGCAAAGGAGCTATTCATTTTGTTAATCAACCCAATGAAATTATTAATGCGGGCTACTATTACCGCAAAAATGCACAAGTACCCAATAGGCTAGACGATATTATTATGAGCGATGTCTCTGTTCATTGGCCTGTTTATAATGATTGGTCGGTGGTTGGACGCTGGCAATATTCATTGCTGTATAACAGAACCCAAGAAGGATTTTTTGGTGTGGAAAAAGAAAACTGTTGTTGGCGTTTTCGTGTCATTGGGCGGCATTACATAAATAGCCTTGTCAATACCAATACTTTTGCAGGTGCTAATGTAGGGGTTAATCAGTCACTTGCACAGGGTCAAGCGCAAACGGGTATCTTTTTCCAGATAGAACTGAAAGGCTTGTCGGGTATCGGGGAAAGACTCGATACTTTCTTTGAACGGAATATTTATGGTTATCGGAGATCGGAACAATGATAAATCAGAAAAAGATAGCAATATTGATGCTATCTGCACTGTTTTGTGGCTTATTGGGCAGTAGTTTTTTAGTAAAAGCAGAGCAAATTGATAGAATCATCGCGGTCGTTGAAGATGATGTCATTCTCGAAGGCGAGTTGGAAAGAGAAGTGGCGACGATTAGAGCAAGAATAACAGAAAGTAAGGCGCAATTACCGCCAGAATCGATTCTGCGTAGACAAGTGCTAGAAAAAATGATTATTGACAAACTTCAACGCCAGCTTGCTGAAAAAGCAGGCGTTAATGTCAGTGAAGAGATGCTCAATAGCTCAGCCGCAGATATTGCCAAGCGCAATAACATGAGTCTCGAACAATTTCGCACAGAACTAGAAAGTAGTGGCATATCCTACAAAAGCTTTTTGGACAATATGCGTAATGAAATCGTCATTAATCAATTACGTTCTAAGGAAATTGGTGGACGCATAAAAGTGAGTGATAGCGAAGTTGAACACTACATGGAAACCCAAGAAAAAGCAGGCGAAGAGGCAACTCAATACCATTTAGGACACATACTGATTGCTGTTAAAGAAGGAGCTGCGGCATCAGAAATACAAAAAGCTCAAAGCAGAGCCGATGCGTTAGTTAAAAAATTACGGGCAGGGCAAGATTTTAGTCAAGCTGCGGTCAGTAATTCAGACGATGACAATGCACTTAAAGGCGGTGATCTTGGCTGGCGTACGATTAACGATATTCCTACGCAATTGGTTGATGGCATCAAACAAATGCACCTAAATGAAGTCTCCGATCCTATTCGTAGCCCTAGTGGATTTCATATTATAAAAATGCTAGGGCTAAAAAGTGATGTCGATAACCATGTCGTTTCCACTACTAAAGTTCGACATATTTTAATAAAAACCAATGAATTGATTGATGATGCCGAAGCAAAAAAACGAATACTGGCATTAAAAGCGCGTATTACCGATGGCGATGATTTCGCGGCGTTAGCTCGCGCTCATTCAGACGACAAAGGTTCGGCATTAAAAGGTGGTGAGTTGGGGTGGGTAGAACCAGGTAGCCTCGTTAAACCCTTTGAAGATGCAATGGCAAAATTGACTATCAATCAAATCAGTGAACCCGTACAAAGTCAGTTTGGTTGGCATTTAATCCAAGTGCTTGATAGAAAAAATAAAGATAATGCCAGTGAACACAAAAAAAACTTAGTGAGAGAATCCATACGCAAACGCAAAATTGAAGAAGAAACAGAGCTTTGGTTACGCCGCTTACGCGATGAAGCCTATGTGGAAATTCATGAGTAAGCGTCTCACGCAAAAAACTTATGTTTGATAACTTAATTGATGGTAAACCTTTGAAAGAGTGTGTACAGCAGATTCTCCTGAGTGAGAATTTGACCGCTCAACATAGCTTAATAAAAGTCATCGCCGCTGAACTGAATATTGATGTGATAGATTGTGCCTCGGTATTACTACATCTGCTTCAGAGTGGTAAAGCAATTACGCTGGTAGAAAAAAATATCAGCGATTTATTGCCATCAACACAGTCTCATATAAAAATGGTGCGTTATCGCTTAGGTGTTGGTAGCAAGCATGAGCTTAGTTTAGAAACGCTCACACAGGTTCTCGTTGAAGAATCAGGTGTTGATAAAAACAATATCAGCAATGTCAAGATTCAAGAGCTGTATACCTTGATTGATTTGCCAGATGAAATGCCACTGGATATATTTCAACATTTAAAAACTGTTGAAATAAATCAGCATAAACTAGATATACGACGAGTAAAATCACGCAATAAAAAGCGTGGCAACAATCATCGCCGTCGTGGACAACACGCGAATGCTAAATCTGGCAATAAGCCATCAAGTCAGGTTATTTAGTCGCTAAACGTTACGGTCGCCTACCTACCTCATATTAGGTTTAGTATTAATGACACAACTTCCTCTACTAGGCTGGCGCGAATGGGTGACTTTACCAGAGCTTAACCTCAAACATATTAAAGCCAAAATCGACACAGGAGCGCGTTCGTCCGCTTTACACGCTTTCGCACTTGAGCCGTATCGCAAAGGTGGACAACGTTGGGTCATGTTTGCCATTCACCCTGAGCAAAAACATACTGATACCATCATTGAATGCCACGCCCCCATTAAAGACCGTCGCTTCGTATCCGATTCAGGCGGACACAAACAGCGACGTTACGTCATCGAAACACCACTAATTATCGGGCGATCGCTTATCAGAGCGGAAATCACCCTCACCAATCGAGACAATATGCAGTTTCGTATGCTACTTGGACGCACCGCGATGAATGGTCACTTTGCCATTGATCCCAGTGGCTCATACCTCCAAGGCAATCCCCATTTGCTAGCAAGCAAAGACCAACACTTTCGTCCTTTATGCTCTACATTACATCCGCAGGAGACACTATGAAGATTGGTATACCTAAAGAAATTCACTCAGGTGAAAAACGTGTTGCTACCACCCCCGATGCTGCCGCACAAATAATAAAACTAGGCTTTTCTGTTTGTATAGAAAGCGGCGCGGGACTTAACGCCGATATTTCCGATGCGGCTTATCAAGCGGTGGGAGTGGAAGTGTTGCCTGATGCTGCCGCACTGTGGCGAGAGGCGGACATCGTGATGAAAGTTCGCGCCCCTGAACCACAAGAAGTTGATTTACTGCGTGAAGGTGGACGACTGATTAGTTTCATTTGGCCTGCACAACAGCCTGAATTAATGGACAAGTTAGCGGCAAAAAACGCTACCGTGTTAGCAATGGACAGCGTGCCGCGAATGTCACGAGCGCAAAAATTAGACGCGTTAAGTTCAATGGCAAATATCGCAGGTTATCGCGCTATCGTTGAAGCGGCGCAACATTTTGGACGTTTTTTTACAGGTCAAATCACTGCCGCTGGCAAAATCCCACCTGCAAAAGTGCTAGTCATTGGTGCAGGTGTTGCAGGACTCGCGGCAATCGGTACAGCCAAAGGCATGGGCGCAATCGTGCGTTCTTTTGATACCCGTCCTGAAGTCAAAGAACAAATCGAAAGTATGGATGCGGAATTTTTAATGCTGGACTTCAAAGAAGACGGCGGCGGCACAGGCGGTTATGCCAAAACCATGTCACCCGAATTTATTGCCGCTGAAATGGCATTGTTTGCCGAGCAAGCCAAAGAAGTCGATATTATCGTCACCACCGCCTTAATCCCAGGTCGCCCCGCTCCCAAACTTATCACTGCTGAAATGGTTGAATCCATGAAAGCAGGTAGCGTTATCGTTGATTTAGCCGCAGAACAAGGCGGCAATTGTGAACTGACTGAAAAAGATGCCGTCGTGGTTAAACACGGCGTGACTATTATCGGTTATAGTAATTTACCCAGCCGTTTAGCCAATCAATCCAGCCAACTGTATTCCACCAATTTACGCCATTTACTGACTGAATTATGTCCGAAAAAAGACGGTGATCTGAACGTCAATATGGAAGACGAAGTGATACGCGGCACAACGGTGATTAAAGAAGGTAAAATCACTTGGCCACCACCGCCACCGACTTTATCCCCCGCGCCTGCTAAACCAACTGCAACCGTTGCCGCCACCGTCGATCACGTCTCAGTCGCTAAACACCCGTTTAAAGAACTGTTACCTTTATTCATAGCGGGGTTAGTATTATTCAGTGTCGGTGCAGTTGCGCCCGAATCGTTTATGGCACATTTTACTGTGTTTGTCTTAGCCTGTTTTGTTGGCTATCAAGTGATATGGAATGTATCACCTTCTTTACATACCCCGTTAATGAGCGTCACTAATGCGATTAGCGGCATTATTGTCATTGGCGCGTTAGTACAGATTTCCGCACCCGATACCACCGTTAGGGTATTGGCAGGACTTGCCACGCTTATTGCCTCTATCAATATTGCAGGTGGCTTTTTAGTCACTCGTCGTATGTTAGAAATGTTCAGAAAATAATCGGAGAATACGATGACACACAGTTTAGTTGCGATGTCTTACATCGTTGCCACCATTTTATTTATTTTAAGTTTAAGTGGCTTAAGCAATCAAGAAACCGCCAGAAAAGGTAATTATTACGGTATGTTAGGCATGGCGATTGCCATTATTGCTACCACCTTAAGTGCTTCTGTCACGACTTACAGCATTTTAATTGTGGCGATTTTAATCGGTGGTTCGATTGGTGTTAGAGCGGCATCAAAAGTTGCCATGACCCAAATGCCTGAATTAGTCGCCATCATGCACAGCTTAGTCGGTATGGCGGCGGTGCTAGTTGGCTATGCTAACTTCATGGATAACACTATCGTTATTGAAGGCGTAGAAAGAACCATCCACGAATTGGAAATTTACCTCGGCATCTTAATTGGTGCGGTTACATTCTCAGGTTCAGTGATTGCCTTTTGCAAACTCAGCGAAAGAATCAGCGGCAAACCGTTATTATTACCCGCACGGCATTGGTTTAACTTAGGTCTACTAATCAGCTCTATCGTATTAGGTTGGATGTTCTTACACGCTCTGGAAACAGGCGGCAGCCCATTAATCCCGTTAGCCATGATGACCATAATCGCCCTGATTTTCGGTGTCCACATGGTAATGGCAATCGGCGGCGCGGATATGCCCGTAGTCGTTTCCATGCTCAACAGTTATTCAGGTTGGGCAGCGGCAGCAACAGGTTTCATGCTTAACAACGATTTATTAATTGTCACTGGCGCGTTAGTGGGCAGTAGTGGTGCAATTCTAAGTTACATCATGTGCCGCGCCATGAATCGCCATTTCTTAAGCGTGATTGCAGGTGGTTTTGGTACTGCCTCAGGCGGTGAGGCGGCGGCAATCGAAGGCGAAGTTCAACCAATAGAAGCCGAAGAAACTGCGCAATTATTATTAGCCGCAAAAAACATCATCATCATTCCTGGTTATGGCATGGCAGTCGCCCAAGCCCAACACACGGTCTATGAAATCACCAAACTGCTACGCGATAAAGGCAAAAAAGTCGGCTTTGGTATTCACCCCGTCGCAGGACGTATGCCTGGCCACATGAACGTCTTATTAGCAGAAGCCAAAGTGCCTTATGACATCGTGTTTGAAATGGATGAAATTAACGAAGATTGGGGCAAAGTCGATGTTTCCATCGTCATCGGTGCCAATGACATCGTTAATCCATCCGCCATCACCGATCCCAACAGCCCAATTGCAGGAATGCCCGTGCTGGAATGCTGGAAAGGCGAAACCACCATCGTATTAAAACGCAGTATGGCATCAGGTTATGCAGGCGTGGGCAATCCATTGTTTGTCATGGATAATACGCGGATGTTGTTTGGTGATGCCAATGTGACTATGCAGGCGGTGTTGAAGGCGTTGCGGGGGTAGGTTTTCGTCCACGAAAGGCACGAAAGGCACGAAAAGTAGGATGGGCTGACGCAAGGAAGCCCATCTGTCGCGATTGATGGGCTTCGTACCTCAGCCCATCCTACGCACTTGATGAAAAATAGTTTTTTGAGGTGATTTATTATGAGCGTAACAAAAGAACAGCTTAAACAGGAAATTGACAGCTTAAATGAGCCAGAGTTTGAACAGATTTACCCTTTAATACAGCAACTTATTGAACAATGTAAACAGCAAAAAACAGTGAGTTTGTTTGATGAATTAGCAGAAATTAAACTTGATGCGCCTAAAGATTTTGCCGCAAACTTTGATCACTATTTAAGCGGCGAAAAAGATGTCAAAAAAGATTTTTATTGATACTGGCTATGTTATCGCGTTGGCAAATCAACGGGATGATTATCACAGTCAAGCGATTGCACTGGGACAGAAATTTAAAGGCTGAGTTGCTGACAACGGATGCTGTGTTATTAGAAATTGGCAATGGATTAGCCAGTTATTATTGTCCCCAAGCCGTTGCCATTATTGAAAAACTTTTAAATTCACCACAAATTCAAATTGTGCATCTTACGCCATCGTTATTTCAAGAAGCGTTTGCTTTGTATAAGCAATATCAGGATAAATCTTGGGGCTTGGTCGATTGCAGTTCGTTTGTGGTGATGAAACAGTATGATATTCAAACGGCTTTGAGTTTTGATAAACATTTTGCTCAGGCGGGTTTTGAAATTGACTTATTGTAAATTGCGGAATTAACGGGTTTAACATTGGCTGAAATTGAAAAGATTGGATAATGACCGCGTACGTTGGGTTCGCGTAGGCTGGGTTGTGGAACGAAACCCAGCAAACATGAGTACAAGGAAGCAAGTTATCTTGTGTTAGTAACTTTATGAGTATGTTGGGCTTCGTTCCTTAGCCTAACGTACGCGGTACCGCTATCGAATTTCATCTTGAAGGCATGATTGAAGACGGTTTACCGATTCCACAACCAACCAGTATTGTTGAATATATTGAAGTGGCGGCTTAGTATATATTTTTATAGTTCCCACCGCTCCAGCGTTGAAATTTATTCTGTAACGCTCTGGGGTTGTGTGACTATGAAGACGCTGGAGCGTCAACTGAGGCGTTCCAACGCAGAGCGTTGGAACGATGAAAGGTGAGGTTATACCAATGTTGCAACCAAAGAAATTATCTCCGTTAAAGTAATACACATCTGACCGAATGGCGTATCTACACAAACCTTTTGGTCATCTGGACTAGGATTTATTACGTCAATATTTCCTTCAGCATAAGTGGTAAGACTGTAAACATCTATGTTTTTCTTCCCGTTAAAAGGGACGCGGATCGTAGCAACTTGGTGATGTCGAATTTTAACCTTATAATGCAGAACTGTACCTTCTAACGTCAATTCTTGAATTTCAGCATCTCCCTCATTGCCTTGTGCAACGTCATCAAAGTAACGTTCTAAAACGTGTGATGCAGTGGTGTTTCTTAGATCAGTCATTTTATTACCTCATTAATTTAAATGTAGGTGATGAATTACATATTTATCCCATAATCAGACGGATTTCTCCCGTCATCAGATATTCTTTTAGCCAAGCGTTTTATATAATCAATATCATCGACATCATTGTCCCAGTACCATCCACCAAAGTTTTTTACCGCCTCCCTCATGGTTACAGCCTTAGTGTTTTGTACTTCACATTCAAGCAAGAGTGTGTAAAAAAGGTTATCTGTTGCATCTCGATTAATTTGATGTGTGTGATATAGCCAATCATGAAACACTGCTGCCATCATGAATCTAGGATGAAATGGAGAGCCTATCATCTGCCACCCTAGAGATGGAATACTTGCACCGTCATATTGAAAAAACTTTGGAACCCTTATGGTTACTGAGTTTGTGACCGTGAAAATATCATTTGCAACCTCATAAGCGTCTTCAAGTTTATTGGAGTCTGGCTTAATTACAGGATGTAAAAGAAGATTATTCATCATGTGTTTCCTAAATTAGGTTTTGGGATGTTAACCATCATGTTGTTTTATGTTCTTTTAATGATGGGGTTCTTGTCTGAACGCATCAGCCTATCAGATTATTAACAAAGCTTGCAGGGAGTGGTGCATATACCATGAACCATAAATCGTAACTTGCTCCCATGTTGCTATAATTAACTTTTATTTCTTTATTAATCATATCTGCGTTTAGTGTTACCACTGTTGAACCAAGATAGTCATCAGGACTATCAGTGTCATGTTCATATACACGGATTTCAGCGCGACTAACAAAAGAAAAATCTTTGTTTATTGTGCGAGATTGTTCCTTATCGAATCTGGCAGACCAAACCCTTTGACTGTTAATATCAATGTAGATGTCATCATCCCCAGTCCAATCTTCCTGTTCATTGCATTTCATCGCAATTAATCTTAAATTTGCCATGTTTTTTCTCCATCATTTACTAAAACTATTACGTTGGTTATCTAAAGAACGACAGCCTCCGCCACCTTACTGAATTTTAGTGTGGTAAGTTGGATTTTATTGCGTTATATCTAGCCTATCATCACTCCTACAGTAATGACATCATCAAATAATTTTAGGAATGTTACAATAAAGCCACACAGATACTTAATCGGTAGGAGTATAGAAAATGTCGGTGCATGAAAAAATTAGGTTAGTCAGACAAGCGAAAGGATTCACACAAGAAGAATTTGCCGAAAAATTGGGACTGTCACCGAATGCTTATGGCGATATTGAACGGGGTGATAGTGATCCTAAATTGTCAAAATTACAAAAAATTGCTGACATTCTTGAAATGGATTTATCTGAATTATTGGATTTAAGTGATAAAACCCTCTTAAACATCAACTTCAACAATGAAGGAAAACAACATGATGTTTATATGAGTTCAAATTCTGAACATGAAAAATTAAAGTCAATCTGTGAGTTTAAAGATAAGGAAATTGCCATGTATCAACAACGAATTACCGATTTAACTAAAATCATTGACGTGTTAGAGAAAAATAAACGGGAATAACCCGCAAGGCGAAATGTCTCATTCCCAAGCTCTGGCTTGGGAATGCCTACCCTCAAGCTCTGCTTGGCGTTCAATACTTACAACCGTGAAAACCGCGTACGTTGGGTTCGCGTAGGCTGGGTTGAGGAACGAAACCCAGCAAACATGAGTACAAGGAAGCAAGTTATCTTGTGTTAGTAACTTGATGAGTATGTTGGGCTTCGTTCCTCAGCCCAACGTACACGGTACAAACTTAAGTTTGTACTTCAATACTTTTCGAGAATAACTATGTACCTTGAAAAAATAAACATTACCGAATTTCGCGTATTAAGAGATATTGAAATTTGTTTTAAAACGCCTGTGCCTGAACAAACAGCGAGCACGGAAACGGGGAATGTAATTAATGTGCTTGCGGGGGTCAATGGTTGCGGTAAAACCAGTTTATTAGATGTGATTTTTGAAAGTTATGAAAACCGATTTAATATCATGTTATTACCAAAAGCCTTAATTACGCTTTCTGAATTAGGTAACGATGACTTTCCTAACCCTTTTCAAAAAATTGAACTGCTAAACCAACAAAACGCAGGAAAACTCCCACCTTATGATGCACCACGAGTCATCTATTTACCCTCACAACAAAGTTTTTCATATAAACCTATTTCACAATTAACGCTTGATTATAAATTTAATAATAAAATAAATACTGCTGATATTTTGGGTAATGCTGAGTTTTATATCAAAGAATACATTATCAGTCAGGAACGGGCGAGTTTTGAAGCTGACCCTAATAAACGCACACAACAAGCTGTTGATTCGTTTAATGCCAAGTTTTTAGATGCCCAATTATTAACGCAATTATCGGGTTTATCCAAAGAACAGTTTAATCGTCCTGTTTTTACCAACGTAACAGGTCAGCAAGTCACTATTGAACAATTAAGTGATGGTGAAAAACAGCTTTATGCCAGAGTGATTGCCTTAATGCTGATTGAACCGCGCAACTCGATTATTCTGATTGATGAACCAGAAATTGCTTTGCACCCTGCTTGGCAACAAAAAATCATGCAAATATACGGACAGATTGGCAAAAATAATCAATTTATTGTTGCCACCCATTCACCGCAAATTTTAAGTAGCGTTCCTTATCAAAATCGCATTTTATTAACCAAACAAGACGGCAAAATTCAGCCCATACATTTACAGCACCCGCCTTCTGGCATTGATATAAATTCTATTTTATCTGAAATCATGGGTGCAGAACCCAGACCTAAACAATTAATTGATTTATACAGTCAATACAGAAAATTTGTTGAAGATAGACAAGAAAATAGCGAAGCCGCAAAAGCAATTAAAGCGCGATTATTGAGTCAAGAAAGTGAGCATTCAGAATTTATGCAGGAAATGGCATTTTTAATCGAATTACGGGATGCTGTATGAGGTATATTAACAAAAATAGCTCACCCGATTTTTTTGAACAAGAGAAACAGCAATTAAATGATAATGCCGCATGGGATGAATTGCATTGCAAAACACAATTGCGTTTGCATTTAATCGCAGAACAACAAACACTATGCGCTTATTGTGAACGCGGAATTGATGCGGGAGATAGCCATATTGAACACATAGACGAACAATCAAATAATCCCGCTTTACGTTTTGATTATCAGAATTTAATCGCCTCTTGTAATGGCGATTTGTGTCATCCAGAATCTAAAGAAAATTTCCGTCCTGAAGACATACATTCTTGTGGACATAAAAAAGGGAGTGGCACTGATATTAATCTTTTTTTAAATCCAGTTGCTGTGCAAGATATTGGCGAATATTTTTCATATCACAAAGAAATTTGTTCTATTATTGCCAGTGAAAAAGATAGCAATAAGGCGAATTACACCATCCAATTACTTAATTTAGATAATCCTAGGCTGAATAACGAACGTCATCACGTGCGGACTGCTTTGGCTAAAGTAGTAAAAACTATGCCAAATGCTAAACAAAAAATCAGTCAATTACTGGAAAAAGAACGAGCGTTTATTTCTTTCCTACGCTTTTATTATGCCGCATTTTTATAAAATGGTATTGCAGCAACCTACAAACTATGCTCGCCTCGAATTCATGCTCGTTGCGGAGGCTAGAGGAAGTTCTATTAATAAAAAAATGATTATGAACACCGAAGCGCGACGGGTTATGTTACCCTGTCGCAACGTTTTGATTGTGAGGTTGTGCCCAGAATTCAAACATTTGGGGCGGGTTGAATAACCCGCCCCGCATCAGTCTTGGGACAGATGGCAAAGCGATCAAGAAGCAACTAAAAAGGAATAATTGAATTATTCAAATTAATTTTACTCTGACCCTATATGTCGAAAATTCGCCTTATTATTAAAAGATTATCTAATCCGCGTGTTAGAAGACGTTTAAAAATTGGACTGTCTATCTACGGTTGCATCATTCTACTTTGCTTAATATTTAAGATCGCCTATGACATCGGTTACTTTAATGCAGAGGCATTAAAACGAGAAAAAAACGCACAATTACCCACGACTAATCCCGTACTCACCACAGAAAAAGCCAGACAAATTGTTGCTGGTGCATTAAAAGAAGACCCCAGTAATCCGCAAACACTTGTTATCCAATTGATAGATAATAATCAGCATTTTGCCATTATTATGATTGAAAAAAATAAAATAAAACAAATCGCTTATATTATCGATATGCGTTTATTTTTTATCGGCAATTTATTTAATGCCGAAGGCTATAATCTAACCGAAGGCATGGAAAATCAATATGATATTAAGCGTGAAAATTATAATAGTGGCTCAGTAAAATGATACCGCGTACGTTGGGTTGAGGAACGAAACCCAACATACTATCCAGTTCGTATGTTTGTTGGACTTCTTCCCTATAGCCTTGTAGATACTCTGTTCAAAATCAAGCCTTTTTCGATAACGATAATCATGAATTCT
>JBAXNR010000087.1:0-18483 GCA_037133675.1 Methylococcales bacterium | reverse complement strand
TCAAAAATAGAAGCGGGTTTACGATTGAATACTAAAGAGGGCAGGGAACGGGGCTGGCGTGATAACTGTAATTTAGCTTGTTCTAGGTGATTGTTGTACAGATGTAAATCGCCAAAAGAGTGAACAATGTCACCGACCTGTAAATCACATTGCTGGGCTACCATAGAGGTTAAAAAGGCGAGGGATGCCATGTTGTATGGCACACCTAAGAAGCAATCGGCAGAACGTTGGGTGAGCATACAACTGAGTTTGCCATTGGCTACCCAGAATTGATACATGACGTGACAGGGGGCAAGTACCATTTTACCTGCGGCGATGTTTTCGGCGGCGGTTTTGCGTTCATCGGGTAAATAGCTGACGTGCCACGCATTGATGATATGGCGGCGGCTGTTGGGATTGGCGCGTATACCTGCAATTAATTCAGTGACCTGATCGGTAATTTGCCCGTTTTCACCGCGCCACGATCGCCATTGTGCGCCATAAATAGGCCCTAATTCGCCTGTTTCCGTTGCCCATTCATCCCAGATTGTTACGCCGTGTTGGTTTAAGTAATCGGTGTTAGTGCCGCCTTGAAGAAACCAGAGTAATTCATAAAGGATAGATTTGATGTGTAATTTTTTGGTAGTCAATAACGGAAAACCAGCGTTTAAATCGTGACGATACATCCTTCCAAAAACAGACAATGTGCCTGTCCCTGTACGGTCGCCTTTTTGTACACCGTTAGTGAGGATGTCATTTAACAGTCCGAGATAGTGCGTCGCCATTATGCTTGCTCAGTTCGATGATAGGCAAAATAAACCATTAACGCACCGATGATTATCATGGGGGTGGACAGTATTTGCCCCATTGTGACCCAATCCAATGCTAAATAACCTAGATGTGCGTCGGGCATTCTAAAAAATTCGATGAAAAATCGAAAACAGCCATAGAGTAGAACAGCTAAACCAGTTGCCGCCATTGTCGGTCTGGGTTTGCTGGTATAAATCCACAGAATGACAAATAATACTAGCCCTTCTAAAAACGCTTCGTATAGCTGTGATGGATGTCGAGCGAATTCCCCTCCGTTGGGAAATACCATAGCCCACGGTACATCGGTGGTTCTGCCCCATAATTCAGAGTTTATAAAATTGCCGATACGTCCAGCACCTAATCCAATGGGAGCGAGCGGTGCGATAATATCAGTGAGTTGTAACATAGTGCAGTTTTGTTTTTTCGCAAAAAACCACATGGTAATAAATACACCTAGCAGTCCGCCATGAAAAGACATACCACCTTGCCATATTTTAAAAAGTATCAATGGGTTAGCGAGGAAAGCAGAGAAGTTATAAAACAAAATGTAGCCTAAACGACCACCGACAATGACACCTAACGCACCGTAAGTGACTAAATCTTCAATAGATTCAGGTTTAATAACTGACCACGGTTGTGCTGCGCGGCGTTGTCCTAAAAACCAGACGGCAGCAAAACCGATGAGGTACATAATGCCATACCAATGAATCTTGACAGGACCTAAGGCGATGAGTATTGGATCAATAGTGGGGTAACTTAGCATAAGAGTTTGTTATAAAATGAAAAAATTATTATGTCGATTATTCCGCTTTATCAAGCGATTTCCCAGTATGGTGTTTATGTAGGCGAGCGGAGATAAAGCGCATCGCTATAACCAGTAGGAATAAACCGACAACGCCCAGCATGACTTGATGTATGCCTGATACCAATTTGTCTTCACCTTCTGGCATTTGCTGAATTAAACCACCAAATAGATAACCGATGTTAGAAAATGCCACTGCCCAAACGAACGCAGCAATGAAATTCCATAAGGCAAATTTTTCCCATCTAAGATGACTCATACCGATAGCAATGCTGCTGACATTACGAATCCCATACATAAAACGGTAAGAGAGTATAAAGCCAACCGCGTGTTTTTCTAACCAGACAATAGCCTGTTTTACACCGCCTTCTAGTTTAGGAAAATGATGTAGTAAACGCGTACCATAACAACGCCCTAACCAGAAGCAAATTTGATCGCCCATTAAACTGCCTAAACCAACGGCAAGAATTAATTCGTAAATGTTTAAATAACCGCGCTGTGCGGCAAGTCCTGCAAAAATAACGAAGGTTTCACCTTCTAGTGCCGCCCAGAAAAAGGCGATTAGATAAATCCAATCACCATAGCTTTGAATCAGTTGAGTGATTTCATTCATAAAAGTGTTTTTGTTAGAGTTGTTGTTAAACACTATGGGCTTACAAACCTGTTGTGTTGTATACCTAAATATATTTTTCAGGTAATTGTCGGGTTACGCTATCGCGAACCCGACCTACCAAGTCAATGATTACAGACAGCCTTTCATTGCAACACCAATATCTGTTGGTGAGTTGACAACTTCAATGCCAGCGGCTCTGAGCGAGGCTATTTTACCCGCTGCTGTGCCTTTGCCACCTGTGACTATCGCACCTGCGTGTCCCATGCGTTTACCTGCTGGAGCTGTTTGTCCTGCGATATAGGCTACCACAGGTTTTGTGACGAATGCTTTAATGTACTCTGCTGCGTCTTCTTCTTCACCGCCGCCAATTTCACCGACCATGACGATGCCTTTGGTTTGTTCATCGGCTTGAAAACGGCTGAGTACATCGACAAAGTTCATACCGTGAACAGGATCACCACCGATACCGACACAGGTACTTTGTCCTAAACCTTGTAGCGTAGTTTGATGGACTGATTCATACGTCAGTGTGCCAGAGCGTGACACGATACCGATAGAACCTGCCAAGTGAATTTTAGCGGGCATAATGCCAATTTTGCATTCATCAGGGGTGATGATTCCAGGGCAGTTAGGGCCAATTAATAACGCGCCTGTGCCTGCCATTGCGGCTTTAACACGCAACATTTGTAAGGTGGGTATGCCTTCGGTAATACAGACTATCAGTTGTATGCCAGCATCAACCGCTTCTAAAATTGCATCGGCGGCATAAAATGGGGGTACATAAATTACACTGGCAGTCGCGCCTGTGGTTTTTACTGCATCTTGCACGGTGTTGAACACAGGCAAGCCTAAGTGGGTTTCACCGCCGCGTTCAGGTGTGACACCACCGACTAATTTTGTGCCGTAAGCTAACGCTTGTTCAGAATGGAACGTGCCTTGTTTGCCTGTGAAACCCTGACAAATAACTTTGGTATCTTTGTTAATTAAAATGCTCATGCGACCGCCTTTGCTAATTCGACTACTTTTTCTGCGGCATGACTTAAATCTTCTGCTGCGTATAGATTCAGTCCTGTGTTAGTTAATAAAGCTCTGCCCTGTTCGACATTTGTGCCTTCTAAACGCACAACAACGGGGATAGTGACGTGAACCTGTTCAATTGCCGCCAGAATGCCTTGGGCAATCACATCACATTTAACGATACCGCCAAAAATATTGACCAACACGGCTTTAACATTGCTATCGGAAATAATCAGTTTAAAGGCTTCACAGACTTTTTCGACATTGGTGCCACCGCCAACATCGAGAAAGTTAGCAGGGAAACCACCTTTAAGTTTCACTAAATCCATCGTTGCCATAGCCAAACCTGCACCGTTCACCATACAGCCAATATTGCCTTCCAAAGTGATGTAGTTCAGCCCAAAGCGTTGCGCTTCGTTTTCTTTGTCATCTTCTTGGCTGGGGTCTTTCATTGCCAAGATTTCAGGGTGCAATGCTAGTGCGTTATCATCAAAATTGATTTTGGCATCCAGTGCCATTAAATCGCCGCTGTCAGTTTCAATCAGTGGGTTGATTTCAATTTGACTGGCATCTTTGGCTAAAAACAGGGCATACATACCTTGCATTATTTTTTCCAGAGCCTTGATTTGTTGTCCTTTTAAACCCAGTGTATAAGCGACTTTACGACAGGAATAACCTTGCAAGCCAGCGGCAGGATGCACCGCGACGGCGATAATTTTTTCAGGCGTTTCATGGGCAACGGTTTCAATGTCCATACCACCCGCAGCAGAAGCAATAAACATCACTCGCTCAGTGGCACGGTCAAGGATTAAACTCAGATATAATTCGCGTTTAATCGGGTAAATTTTTTCTATTAACAGGGAGTTAATCGGTAGACCTAGACTGTCAGTTTGTATAGTTACCAGTCGTTTACCTAGTAATTCGTGGCTAAATTCAGCAACTTCGACCAAACTTTTTGCCAGCTTCACACCACCCACTTTGCCTCTACCGCCTGCGTGGACTTGTGCTTTAACGACCCAACCATTACCCGCTAATTCACTGGCAACCTGTTTTGCGTGTTCGGGGGTATCAGCATAACTACCTTCGGGAATGGGGACAGCGTATTGCTGAAATAATTGTTTTGCTTGGTACTCGTGAATATTCACTATTAACTCCTGATTAACGGATGGTTTTATATTGATGCTATTATTGTCCTTTAATTGAATATTTTAACGAAGTCCCCACAAAACGCTATCCTTTACGCATTCATGATCGAAAATACTTCTGAGACTATCTATCCTTGCCCACTTTCTAAAGCTTATGGCATTCCTGCTAAACAGGCTTGGTTGTTGCTGAAAGTTTTTTTAGGGTATCGGCTGACGTTGGCGAGTCTGTTTATTATTCTGTTCTACACGCATACAGGCTCTCCGTTATTAAGTATCCATCATAGTCCATTATTTACTTACAGTTCTCAGAGTTATTTAGTCCTTTCGGTTATATCGGCGGTGTGCATTATTTGGCGGCTGACCCGCTATACCGTTCAAGCGCAGTTATTGATTGTCACCGATATACTCATATTGACACTGATTATGCACTCTTATGGCGGTATTAGCAGTGGTATCGGGATTTTGCTCGCAGTGTCCATTGCCTCAGGCGGTTTATTGATTGGTGGTCGCTGTGCTATGTTTTTTGCTGCTTTAGCAAGTTTGGCAGTATTGGCTGAACAAGTTTATGCCGATTACATGAAGATTTTTGATATAACCCCTTATTCTTATTTTTATACGGGAATGTTAGGCGCGTCATTTTTCACTATTTCTTTGTTGTCCTTCGTGTTGGCAAAACGTAGTGAACAAATGTTACAACTTGCCGATCAGCAAAAACAAGCTATCTCCAATTTGGAAGAGCTTAACCGCTACATTATTCAATATTTACAATCTGGTATTATTATTACTGATCAGCAACAAGTCATTCAAATGGCGAATGAAGCGGCATTACGATTAATAAATTTAACAGTGTTGCCTTCTAAGCTTAATGATATTTCTGAACAGTTAGAACACGCTTTTCAACTATGGTTAGCCAATAACAAACAGGATTTTTTAGTGCTATCTGTTTTGAATCAGTCCGATGTTCATGTGCGTTTTATGTTATTGCCAACGGGTTATAAATTTTTTTATATGATTATCCTCGAAGATGGCACGGTTTATAATCAACGATTACAACAAAGCAAATTGGCTTCTTTAGGGCGACTTAGTGCAAGTATTGCCCATGAAATACGCAATCCACTCAGTGCTATTAACCATGCAGGGCAATTACTCTCAGAAAATCCTGATTTACCTGCTGAAGACAGACGTTTAACTCACATCATTCAAGCTAATACGGCACGAGTTAATCATATCATTGAGGATATTTTGCAGTTGTCTCGCCGTAAAGATTCAAGACGAGAAAAACTAGAATTAAATAGCTGGTTAGATGGTTACTTAAAAATTTTTATTCTTGAACAGTCCATTACACAAAATACGATTACCTTGCTACCCTTCAATGAACCGTTGTTCGTTTTTATTGATCCCAGCCATTTAAAACAAATCATGGATAATTTATGCCAAAATGCACTGAAATACGGTGAATCAGAGGCTGGGGTAATAATAGTGCAAACGGTGATGCTAAAACAAATACCCTGTATCGATGTAATTGACAATGGCTCTGGCATTAGTCCTGAAAATCTTAGCCATCTTTTTGAGCCTTTTTTTACCACATCGGCGAGTGGAACTGGCTTAGGACTTTATATCTCTAAAGAATTAGCTGAACTCAATCAAGCAAAATTGGTTTACTATGTCACTGCCGACAATAAAACTTGTTTTCGGCTGTGTTTATTCAATGCTGACCATACTTTAATCGAAATATGAAAAAACCACTGGTACTGATTGTAGATGACGAACCCGATATTCGTGAACTATTGGAAATCACGCTGAACCGAATGTCCATTGATACTCGTTGTGCTAAAAATATCAGTCGTGCCAAAGCCTTGTTACAAGAAGAATCGTTTGATCTTTGCTTAACCGATATGAAATTGCCTGATGGTAATGGGTTAGAGTTAGTCGATTTAATACAGGATAGAGCAGTTTCTATACCCATTGCCGTGATTACTGCGCATGGTAATATGGATACCGCCATTTTAGCGATGAAAAAAGGCGCGTTTGATTTTATCTCCAAGCCTGTTGATTTGTTGGCACTACGACAACTCGTTAATAGTGCCTTAAAAACCATCCAACCCAGCTATACCAAAGATAATCGAACGCGACACATTCTGTTGGGCGACTCTACTGTCATGCGTGAAATTCGCGGAAAAATAAATAAACTGGCTCTTAGTCAAGCTCCTATTTATATCAGTGGCGAATCGGGTTCTGGCAAAGAATTAGTGGCTAAGTTAATTCATGGACAAAGTGCGCGGTGTACTAATCCTTTTGTTGCGATTAATTGTGGCGCGATTCCTTTGGAATTGATGGAAAGCGAATTTTTTGGACATAAAAAAGGCAGTTTTACAGGGGCATCTAGCGATAAACAAGGTTTATTTCAAGCCGCAGAAGGGGGGACATTATTTCTTGATGAGGTGGCTGATTTACCGTTGTCGCTACAAGTAAAATTATTACGCGCACTACAAGAGAAAAAAATCCGCCCTGTAGGGGATAGTCGAGAAATTCCCGTTGATGTGCGTTTGCTTAGTGCAACACATCAAAATCTTAATGATATGGTGTTAGCGGGTAGTTTTAGACAAGATTTGTATTATCGTATCAATGTCATTAATCTTCACGTCCCCTCGTTGCGTGAAAGACCTGAAGACCTGCCAGAATTGATAGATCATATTCTAATTAAACTCATAGATAATAGCACACACGATAAACCGATATTATCAAATACCGCCTTGGCAGCATTACAACGCTATGAATTTCCAGGCAATGTTAGGGAACTTGAGAATATTTTGGAAAGAGCATTGGCACTTTATGAAGGTAATTGTATCGAGTTGAAAGATTTAAATCTGCCGATAACTACTGCCATCAATAGCAATAAGGGGTTGGTCAATGTTTCAGATAATGTGGTTTGCCCAGCATTTAATCCAGCCGAGGGTTCATTAGAGGATTATCTGGAAACCATTGAAAAAAATATGCTCACTCGTGCATTAGAGGATAACAGGTGGAATAAGACAGCCGCTGCAAAACAATTGGGGCTGTCTTTTCGATCCTTTCGTTATCGACTGAAACGGCTTAATTTGGACAACAAAGACTAAACTTTGTATTGCTCTATTGACTCAAGCTTAGCAAGAGCGGCTTTAATGGATGCCTCGATTTCGGCATTCAATTCGTTGTTTTTGTAAACTTTTTCTAATAAGCCTTCAGTAACCAACGCTTCTTTTATCCACCGTTTGCTAAATCTATAATTGCTGTAGGTGGTAGCAATATCACCTGTTTTAGGATCTTTCAAACCTTTTTTCTGGATAGTCTGCTTGGTGGTAGGTGCTGGTTTTTTAGTGATATTTTCTTCAGGCGTTTTTATTGTTGTTTTTTCGGTTAAAGCCGATTTAAATGGCAAAGACTCTACCGATACTGCCTGTTTTTCAAGTTCTGTTGTTGGTGTTATGAATTTAGCGATGGTCTTTTTATCATTAAGAACGACGTAAAAAACATAAGCAGCATAAATTACAATTAATACAAATAATCCTTCAGTCATGACAGTTCTCCACCTCTACTATATAAGTTCTAAAAGTAAATCCGTGTAGGTCGATGGACTCTACTGTTTGAATATACCAGAAGCTAATCAGATAGGTAAGTAATAACTAGCAAATATTACTTGAATCGCAAATGAACAATTTGAGTGGGCATAAAAAAACCTCGTCACTTGTGGGTAACGAGGTTTTCAAGCTCTTATCTGAGAACACAAAAGTTACTTATAATAGTAAAAAATCTATGCCTTAAAAGGCGGATTAACTAGCCAAACAGATTTCAGTTGTGATTACTCATGTTCGAGAACATAACGCGCTATTACAATATGCTTTTTAACGCTAAGAAAGCTTTTTGAGCATCTCTTAATTCTTGCTCAGCTTCTTGTGTAGCACCTTCAGTCAAATGTTTACGAGCGGCTTTCAGTTTGCTATGTACTTTGTCACGAGCGGCAAATACTTTGTCACTTGCATTAATTTCTTTACTTGCAGCAAGCGTGTCTTTGATAAGCGCGTCAACTTTCGCTACATCTGCGCCTTGTTCAAGTGCAGTGATGGCTTCACCTGTTTTAGCTGCTACCATATCAATAGCAACAGTTGGTTCATAAGTAGTACGACCCTCTTCAGCCATAACTGAAGTTGAAACTGCACCCATAGAGGCGGCGATGCACAAAGCTAATGCGATTTTTTTTAAGGTTCTCATATTTCTAAATCCTCAAGGTTATTTTTATTTGTGTGTATTGGCAGCCATTTTTTTTATAGAGTCAGCCACCAAGTTGCATTCTACCACATTTTGAAATTATCGTTTATTTGGTAGGGTAACAAAGGTCGGTACTGCTTTTTAAGCATTTAAAAAGGCAGTTTATTTTTGTACAACGCAACGTTTAGTTTTTATTTCGGGTAACACCAGTAAGGGTATGCAACCCTTACGGTGTTAAACTCATATTGATGAGTTCTGGCGGACTAATTGGTTAATTAGTGAGCTGCTGCGTAGATTTTTTTCATTTCTGCGTAGTAAGCTATCGCTGCATTTACATCTTCCAACGCTTTTGTATTGTCATTGTTGTCGAATGCTTTACGCGCACTGCTCAGTTTGTCATTCAATTTTTGACGTAAACGCTCAGTTTGCTCATAGCGGAATTCTTTTTGGAATTGACGTGCATCATTCAGTGCTTTTTGGATTTGATCGGTTTGACCGCCTTCTGTCAACAATTTTTTAGCTTCTAACAATGACGCTTCAGTGTTTTCGCCTGCTTTTAACACGATAGCATTTAAATCTTTATGTTCTGCAGCAGCGAAAGTTGCTGAAGAAACGGTCAACATTGATGCCGCCATAACAAGAGAAACTGCAATTTTGTTCAATAATTTCATAATTTTTATCCTCGGTAGAATGTAGATTCCACTGTTTAATTTAAGGGATGTGCAACAAAAGGCATTCAACTAACAACTAATGATTGCCAAGAAGCATTCTAACACATAAAAACATTAGAATGGCTTAAAGATATAGCGTCATTTTTGCCAGTTGATTTTGATTTTTGAAGTGATTATTCGACCTCTCTTAACAGACGAAAACCAATGTCGCTAGTACGGCTCACAGGTAAACCACTATAGCGCAGAGCTGAGCGTAAATTAACGGCTTTGCCCACCCAACTTCCTCCACGATAGACACGATATTGACCAGACTCTGGGCCTTTGGGGTCTTTTTCTGGGCTGTTATGGTAATAGTTAGGATCGTACCAATCTTGCACCCATTCCCAGACATTACCGTGCATATCATACAATCCCCATTGATTAGGTTTTTTAGTGCCAACTTCCTTGCTAGTACCGTGATAACCCTCATTACCAAACCACGCATAATCGACTAAATCCTTGGGTTTATCACCAAAGGAATACAGCGTGGTACTGCCTGCTCTAGCGGCATATTCCCATTCCGCCTCGCTAGGGAGGCGAAAAAAGCTACCGCCTTCTTGATCGTTTAAACGCTTGATAAAATCTTGGGTATCATTCCAATTAACTTTTTCTACAGGTTTATACTGTCCCTTGTACTTGCTGGGATTACTGCCCATCACAGTTTCCCATTGTTTCTGAGTAATTTCGGTTTCACTCAGATAAAAAGGTTTTTCAATGCAAACACGATGCTGCGGCAATTCAACCTCGCTACTTTCTTTAACTTCCGTATCTCGCCCCATCAAAAAACAACCTGCCTCTATTTTGACAAAGCTAATCCCCGCAAACGGTTTATGTTGAATCTCTATCGCGTGTGCTGATTGCCAAGGTATTATTATGGCAACCAAGGTAAAAATAAATTTTATATTCATGGCTTTCTCCTCATTATTTTATAGTTATGAATTAAGCGCGTTCCATACTACTACAATAAATAGAATTCATTGTATAGTGTCAGATTAAATCATTCAGCCTGCTTTGACAGGTTTATTAAAACGGTATTTTAAGCTGCTATGTATCGATTTTCTTATTTACACACACTGCTTGTTGGCGTGGTTTTAGTGTCTTTAACGGCGTGCGTTACTCCGCAAGTTGCACAGCCAACATCCTCTTCTTTGGGTTTACAAGAAGTGACCAGCTTCGATGTGACCGTTGACCATAATATTATCCACACCTTGATTGCAGGTAAAGTGGGCGAAAAAAATAACCGTGTGGTCATTCGCTATTTATCTTCTGACGATGGTGGTGAACATTGGGGTAGTGCGGTTGATGTTGCCACCAATACCCAGCCACTTGCCGTGCGTGGTAATGATGTTCAAATTGCCGTCGCAGGTGATAATTTAGTTGCAATCTGGCAAGTGAAAGGTGAGCTACCCAGTATGGGTGCGATGGTCAGTTATTATTCTCATGATGCTGGCAAAACGTGGCATCAAGGCACAAATCCAGCCGTTGATAATAACGGCGATCAAGCACATATCGATGTGATTGCCGATAAACAAGGCGTTTTTCATGCAGTTTGGTTAGCTGATCCTGAAGAAAACGGCTATCAAAGTTTACGTTATGCCCGTTCGCTTGATAGCGGTGAGCATTGGCAAGCCAGCCAAAAATTGGATGATTCCACTTGCTCTTGCTGTTGGAATACCTTTGCTCTATCACCATTAGGCGAAATTAATATCCTGTATCGGGACATGAAACCGCGTGACATGGCATTGATGCAATCAGCTAATAATGGCGAGACGTGGCAACGCACCAGTACAGTGGGACTGTTTAACTGGCAATTTGAAGGTTGTCCGCATATTGGTGGTGGCTTAGCCATTGCTGAAGACCATGCTTTATATAGCACAGTGTGGACAGGTGTTGAGGGCAAAGCGGGGTTATACACATTGCATTCAGGCAACAACGGTAAAACATGGAGTGTGCCACAATCGCTAGGCGGTTTAGCCAGTCATAGCGACATTGCGGTCAATCATCAGCAGGTGATGGCGATTTGGGATGAACGCGAGCCAGACGGCGCGAGTATTTTTTCCGCACAGTCGCAAAATGGCGGTGTCACTTGGTCAACCCCAAAACGCCTATCTGCCACAGGTATCATGGCAACCCATCCGCGCATAGTGGCAACGCAGTCAGGATTCTTGGCAATGTGGACAGAAAAACACAACAAACAACCCAGTCAGTGGGTGGTTAAAATACTCAATGAATAGGAGTTCAAAATAGGTTTTGGATTCCAACATATATTTAAGTTCTAATTGAGTGAGATATGTCTATATTTATATCAGAATGCAGTAAATTATATGGTAAAACATTGATTTTTAATAACTAATATGCTTGTTGGTAATGGACAGCACTACCTTGTTGTTGTCCATTTTTTTCATAAAACCAATTGCTTGCCGCTGTATGATTTTCGGTGGATGGTGGTATGTTTTGCTCTGCTACACCGTGTGATTCTGAGACATTACTACCGTCCAAAATACTGCCACAATGCCTACATTTTTTGGCAATGGCTAAGATTATTTCACCGCAAAAATTACAGTTTTTTGTGGCTTCTTGTTCTGGCGGTGTTGGTTCGATTGAAACAGTGGCATTTTCCCCCAATACCGTTATCGGCGCACTACATTGTTTGCATTTGCCTATTTTAGTTTCTAAAGAGATTTTATCGTCGCTAAGATAATGACTGGTATTACAGTTTTTACATATAATTTCCATAGTTACCCTTACTTAAAAAGCTGAATTTTAGTAATTTTTTTCTAGTCAAATAAACTTGCTAGATGGGTGCTATTAGCTCAAAAACCATCGGTTGCGGTTGTTTCAACCTTGGAAGGGACTAACAAGCAAGCCGAAAAATTAGCAGGTCAAGGGGCTGTGTATTGTGAAGCACCTTTAGCACCAACGCCGCATCATAGTGAAAAGCAAACTTTGCTATCAATACAAAATTATTTTTCACTATATGCGTACTGGTGTGTATAGCCTACAAGTTAGTATATGCCACTGTGAGCGAGTGATAATTTAATTAAATTTGAGTAGTTTGTTTCAAATTTTATGAATAATTCTACATAAATTTCATCATTTGTCACATTCTTATCATCATCGAATTTTTCACGTCGGCAACTAAGTTTTTTTATAGATGATTTAAATTCATCAAAAAACTCAACCCAATCTTTACAAGATTTTCTTAATTTATCTAGTAAATTTTCTGTTCTTTCTTTTATTTCACAATTATCTATCCATATTACCTCATTGGCATCATCAGCCAATCCATAAATTTTCGCCACCGTTAGCACAATTCTAAAACTAATATTTTTTCAAAAGGCGCATTATTTGAGTCTAATGCACGTTACACTGATCTCTATTGCGGTCGAACAGCCGCAGCAACCCCGTCAGACGGTTTTTATCAACGTTAACTCATAAGGTATCCAATACAGATGTCAGATCACTCGCGTAAAATTTCTACTGTATTAGCGGCGGTTTCTTCCTTCATTTCTTACCACGATAAAGAAGATTATGAAGGCGTTATCATCGTTGTGCGTCAGAGAAACGGACTCTACGAAGCCTTTACTGGTGGTAGTGCCGATGATCCTGATTATGCCGACGACTGGGGCGCGGCGCAGTTTATTGTCGAATCAACATTCGAGGATATGGCTGCCATGGCTAAAGACAATACGCCGCAACTACAGGTGATTGCTGGAGAAAGTACGCCGATGTCAGCAGTGCCTGTCATTCCGCAACTAAGCGACTACCCCGAGATAATGCAAGAAATCTATCATAAATCACTACACCCTGGCACTCGCCTTAATGACAAGGGTGAGCTTATTGATGATCCTGGTGTCTGTCATCCCCGACTTAACGATCAAGGCGAATGGGTGTCCATCTTTCATCCCACTACACCTAAGCCCATGTCGGCGTTTGCTGATCCGTGCAGTGCTGCCGTGATGTTACCCAATGGTCAAGCACCAGCATCCTTAAATGGTATTGGCTTTCAGGCTTGGCAATCAGCACCCAGGACTCTGGCAGGCTGGGTACATGTTGATGGTCAACTGGCAATGGATGAACCCGCCTTGGTACCCAAACAGGGTAAAAAACTGGCAGCAGGGGTTGTGGTTATGGAATCTGATGGTCGTTTTTGGCTGGTGGCTCCTACCAATGCCTTTGGCGGCTATAAGACCACTTTCCCCAAAGGTCGTGTGGAATCTGGCATGAGTCCTCAGGCAACCGCAATCAAGGAGGCTTTTGAGGAAGCTGGATTGCAGGTCGAAATTACGGGGCTAATTGGAGACTTTGAACGCTCGACAACTATCACCCGATACTATACTGCACGCCGCTTAGGCGGATTACCTACGCAAATGGATTGGGAGTCGCAGGCGGTTATGCTAGTGCCGAAATCGCAGTTGTTGAAGGTACTCAATCACGCCAATGATCATGCGGTGATTCAGGAGCTGAACAAACTTAACCTTGGAGTGAACGAGAATAACGACAAAATTTTGATAGCCGACATAGGCGGTGAAGGCGGAGGGGCGACTATTTATGGCCGCCAAACCGATAATGCCTGGGTATTTTGGCAGGAAGGTTCTTCCTTGGATGCTGACGATGATATTTGGATTCCTTACCGCTCGGAACCCGTTCCAGAACTCGATGAAGCACTGCCGCACTGGTGGATGAACGCCTATCCGATGGAAATCAACCCATCGTTTATACCCTGGTTCAGGGAGCGTTATGAACAACACTACAAAAACGCTTCGGCATTCCCAAAGGACTTTTACTGTGGTGATGAAGAAAAAGAATGGAAGGACTCTTATTGTGGTGATAGAGACAGATGGCTGGAAATTCTGTATAAAATTCAACTTCCTGTGTCGTGGGCAACTGCCTTTGGTGAAGATGAGATTGGCTTATGGATGGAACTTACTGTTAAGGATGTTAAACAAATTTTTCGTTGGATAGAAGCGGGCTGTTTTTTAATGGGGTCGCCGTCTGATGAACCAGAACGCAGTGACAATGAACAGCAACATCTAGTGACGTTAACGCAGGGTTACTGGTTAGCTGAGTCCGCTTGTACCCAATCCTTATGGATGGCAGTCATGGGTGGTGACAACCCCGCCCGCTTTCAAGAAGACTTAAATAATCCTGTTGAACAAGTCAGTTGGGATGATATACAAAAATTCTTAATAGAACTTAACAAGTTACCCGATTTAAACGCCCGTTTACCCAGTGAAGCCCAATGGGAATATGCTTGTAGGGCAGGAACGACTACGCCGTTTTCTTTTGGCGACAACATCACCCCTGAACAAGTCAATTATGAGGGAAATTCCCCTTATAACAACGCTGAAAAAGGACTGTATCGTGAAAAAACTGAGCCTGTTAAATCCCTGCCACCAAATGCGTGTGGCTTGTATGAAATGCACGGCAATGTTTGGGAATGGTGCAATGATTGGTATAGTGACTATTCGAGTGAACCAGTCACTAATCCCACAGGTGCAACTGATGGCACGTCGCGTGTGTTGCGCGGCGGTTCTTGGTACGACGATGCTTGGTTCACTCGTTCTGCTAGCCGTGAAAACTGCTCGCCTGATTTTCGCAACCTCGACTTAGGCTTCCGTTTTGCCCTAGGTCAAACAGAGGCAGTTAAGCCCGCCCGCACCGTCGCCACGGACAGGCAAGCGGTAGCGCAGACGGTCAGTGGTGGGCAGGACGATTACCAATGAAAAATTCGGTAGTGGGTGTGTCTGTTTGTTAGGAGTCCAAAACAGGTTTTGGACTTGATTTCCGTTAAATACCGCCACCATTAAGTTAATCCGTCATTCCAGCAGGGATGCTGGAATCCAGTCACAAGGATGTGTTTGAGTGTATGCCATCCGTGGTTTCTGGATTTCGGCAATCCCTGCCGAAATGATTAACTGTGGGCAGTAAGCCTAAAGTCCATGTGCATTTTTACTGAGTATTACGACATATCAGTTATATAATAGCCGCCCTCACTAGCTCGACAGTTCACTCTTTCACTCGTAGATTTTATGACTCATTACCAACATAATAAAAAAATTTGGGGCTTAGCCCTGTTTGTTGCACTGGCGATGTTGCCCTCGTTATCGTTTGCTCACGCTAAAATGGTGCGTTCTTCACCTGAGCAAGATGCCGTTTTAACTGAATCACCTAAACAAGTTGATGTCTGGTTCGATGATAAAGTCGGCACTGAATACAAAGCCCTCGCTGTCATTGATAGCAAAGGTAAGCGTGTTGACAATAAAGATTTGGTGCAAGAAACCTTTGATTCAGCACATCTTTATACCACTGTGCCATTATTACCCCCCGATACCTATACTGTCCGTTATCGTGTGGTATCTATTGACACCCATATCGTCACAGGTAAATATCAATTCACCATCAAAGCTCCTTAATTATGAAAAATAAAACCTGTGTTACATGGTTGTTGAGTTTGTTACTGGTGCTTAGCTTAGTGGGTTGTGATAAAAATAAACTAGGCACACAACCACAAATTCCTGACCTCAACAGTGTTGGCTGTTTGATTGCCAATGATTTTTACGCCGTGCATTTTAGCGTTTATGTCAAAACTGCCGTCGCGCCAAAAGATGCAAGCGACCGTGAGGCTCTGTTAAAACCCTATTGCCAAGAATTATCTACGACAGGCAAAGCATTTTTTGCCGCTGATTTAATTGACCGTGATATTCGTAAAACCCCTATTGGCATTCGTGTGGTAGAACTTGAACTCACCCAGTCGGACGATATGGGAGTCATAGAGCGTTTGGCATTAATGGCGAAATATTCAAAAAACGCATTAACATTACTGATAAAACACCCAGAAAACGCATTGGAATATAATCTGATTATTGCATCCAGCAGCCCCGAAGACTTTAAAGAAGTGCGTACGATTAACGAAGTCGCACCTAAGGTATATTCTAAAGGCGTAGTTGAAGCGCAAGCTGATATTGATAAAAACGGTTATTACGCTTTATTTTTAATAATAGGTGGTGAAGAGGCAATTTCTGACGAAGACAAATTACGAGTTGCCTTTCATGTTGGGGGTGACAGCTTATTTAAACAGACCTTGATGTTAATGGCAGTCGGCGTGGTTATATTATTCCTAATCATTATTACCGCTCTTATTTGGTACTGGAAAAAACGCAAAGCCGCGAGGAATGCTTAATGTTAGGTAGACTAATCGGCGTTATTTTTCTACTTACCTACGCACCATTCAGTTTAGCGCATGATCCTGGACTGAGTTCTGTTGATGTCATCGTCAAAGAACAAGGCGTTGATGTCAACATCACTTTTTCTTTGCAAGACATAGAAGCCTTTGTGCCGATGGACAGCGATCAAGATGCCGAAGTCACTGCCGCTGAACAAGACGCTGCCAAGCCTAAAATTGCATTATGGGTACAACAAGGCGTACAACTAATGGTTGAGGGGCAAGTGATTCAGCCTATCGCGGCGGGTGAAGTTAGTTTTGACCAACAAAATAACGCCCATATTTCCATGCGTTATGCGCAAATACCCACCGAGTTACGCGCTGATTTTTTAAGCAAATTGCCCAAAGATCATAAACAGTATGTGACGGTAAAAAATGAAGCGGGCAAAAATCTCAGTGAAAAAATGCTGTCTCAAGAAGACAATGTGATGAATTCGCTGACTGCTAAATCCTCCACCTTTACCGACTTTTTGCTATTAGGCATAGAACATATTTTGACAGGCTACGATCACCTGTTATTTTTGTTTTCGTTGCTGGTAGTCACGCGCAGTTTTTTACCTGCACTCAAAATTATCACTTTTTTCACCATCGCCCATTCCATTACTCTGGCGTTGGCGGCGATGAATATAATCGATATACCCAGCACCATCGTTGAGCCACTCATTGCCGCAACCATTATTTATGTCGGTGTAGAAAATATCATTCGTGGCGATCATCCCAAAGGACGGCAATGGCTAACATTTTTCTTCGGCTTGATACATGGTTTTGGTTTTGCTGCTGTGCTACGCGAAATGGGCATTTCTTCTTTAGAAACAGGGATTTTAGTGCCGCTGTTTTCCTTTAACCTAGGCGTGGAGCTAGGGCAGATTACCGTTGCCAGCATCGTATTACCGATTATTTGGTGGTTACATAAAAAACCAACTATAGAACCGTATCTAACCCCTGTTTGTTCTGTGTTAGCCAGTTTAGCGGGAGCTTATTGGTTAATAGAGCGGACGTTGTTGAGTTAAGTCACGGAGTTCAAACCTAGGTTTGAACTCCAGACAAATTCCACCGTTTAACTGATGTTACGCACACCACCCAAAAAGTTATAATTTTTAACATGGAAAAAGAAAAACTAGAGTTAGTTACCAATTATCTGATTTGCAACAGCGACAGGCTTGTCGGCGGTGCTGAATAGCAAAATCAGTCATGACAAGATTACGCGATTTTTATCAGAGCATAGACGAAAATATCACTGCTCTTTTTTACCACGAATTAAAGAATCAGGGTGTTGTTCTAAATAATTGCTGAGTTGTTTCACTGAGCTGGCGGTTTGTGTGAGTTGTTGCAGTAATTGATTTAGTTCAAACTGTGCGGTTGAGCCAGGCTCTAAGGTGCTTAATACTTGTTGTGCTGAATTCATGGTTTTATCAGCGGTTTTCAGGGTGTTGTCAGCATTTCCAAGTGTACCTTTGGCCGTGACTAAGGTGTTGGTTGCCGCTTTGGATGTGCCTTGTAAGGATACGAGGGTTTTGTCAATTTCGTCAGCTATTGTTTCCAGTGGCAGTTTAGAAATTTTGTCCATGATGACTTGTGCAGAATTAGTAAATTGATCCAAGGTATTGGGTGTCGTTGGAAATTCTGGATAGCCCGTCGTATTGTTATGCGTCACCACTTTACTTTTTGGAAACATATCGACAGCAACAAATAGCTGTCCTGTCAGTAGGCTGCCTGTTTGTAATTGGGCGCGTAAGCCTTTGGCAATTAAGTAGGCGAGTCTATCTTTAGACGTTAAATGTTCCGCCGCATTGATTTTTTTAATGCGATCAGGCTCAAGTTCAACGATGACAGGAATGTGTATATCAGTCGTTTTGTCATCCAATTCTAGGGTGATGTCAGTCACTTTACCAACAGGGATACCGCGTAATAATACAGGTGCGCCAACAGCTAAACCA
>JBAXNR010000086.1:0-18528 GCA_037133675.1 Methylococcales bacterium | reverse complement strand
GTTAAACGCACAAGACGCTATCAATCCGCTACTAGCCTTGCTGAAAGACAATGATGCTGGTGTGCGTAGGGCTGCGATACAGGCACTGAGCGAATTAAAAGCGCGAGACACAATCAATCCCCTGCTAGCCTTGTTGAAAGACAATGATGCTGGTGTGCGTAGTGCGGCGATACAGGCACTAGGCAAGTTAAAAGCGCGAGACACAATCAATCTTCTGCTAGTCTTGCTGAAAGACAATGATGTTGATGTGCGTCAGGCTGCGATACAGGTACTGGGCAATTTAAAAGCACCAGAGGCTACCAATCCCCTGCTAGCCTTGCTGAAAGACAATGATGCTAGTGTACGTCAGGCTGCGACAGAGGCACTGAGCAATTTAAAAGCACCAGAGGCTACCAAACCCCTGCTAGCCTTGCTGAAAGACAATGATGTTGATGTACGTCAGGCTGTGATAGAGGCACTGAGCAATTTAAAAGCACCAGAGGCTATCAAACCCCTGCTAGCCTTGCTGAAAGACAATGATGCTAGTGTACGTCAGGCTGCGATACAGGCACTGGGAAAGTTAAACGCGCAAGACGCTATCAAACCCCTGCTAGACTTGCTGAAAGACAGTGATGCTGGTGTGCGTAGTGCGGCGATAGAGGTACTGGGCAATTTAAAAGCGCAAGACGCTATTAATCCCCTGCTAGCCTTGCTGAAAGACGATAATACTTATGTGCGTAGTGCGGTGATAGATGCACTAAAGCAAATGAAAGTTTTAATGATGAGCAGTGATAATGAAGCATCACCCCCAACACATGAACTCATTGCACAGCTTAAAGATAATTATTTATCAACACAACAAACAGCCGCGCTTGCTTTAAGCAAGTTACCACAACCTCCTGCTGAACTGGCAGAATGGCAAACCCAACAAATCACTGAACTAGAGCAAGCACTAACAGACGAAACAGCTAGCAAATACGCTATTGCATACAATTTAGGTTTTGTCCCTGTTGAGAAAGCAGTCAAGTTATTAGCGTTGTTGCTTAAAGATAAAGAGTTAGACGTGGTGTTAGACGTGGTAAGAGAAGCAATCGTCTCTTTAGGCAACATCGCCGAAACTCACAATCTATGGATACAACCCTACACCCAACAACTCATTGCATTCAGCCAAAATAAAGACCCTGACTTACAAGAAGCCGCCATAAAAGCCTTAGGGCAGACTTGTCGCTTACAACCCAACCAAACTGCCGAACAACATCTGCTGAAAATTGCCCGCGATTTAACACAAGCCGATTATTTACGCCTCGCTGCTGTTGATGCCTTAGGCAATACAGAGCGACCCGAAATAGCCGCTTTGTTATTCAACTTATTACAAGACAAAAACCAAGCAACGCTACACCTCGCTATCACCTACTGGCTGGCAAAAATGCCTTATCAAGCTGATGAAAAAGACGCGCTGTTAACCTTATTACAACAGCGTTTAAGCGAGTTAGAAAAGGACAAAACAGCATGGCGTGAACAACGCGATGCTTATAAACCGACACCGACTGATGATGAAAAATCTGTTGTTTGCTACGCCGATAAGGTTGACGCAAACAAAACCAGTTGGTGTGATGATTACCAGATTTATCAAGTCGCCTACGCCATTGCCAGAATTGACCCACAAAAGGCTGGTATAGAGTTATTAAACCACCCATCATACCAAGCACGAGAAGCCGCTATCCGCGCACTGGCAGAAAAAGCTAACAGTGAGCTGCTGCAAAAACTGCTTGTCTATTACCAATCATTTGACTGGCAAGATTTACCCAGCCCACGCCCCTACGCCACTTATCGCGCCATAGACAAGGCATTGGAACAACTGGAAGTTTCAGGCACTGAAAATAACTTAAAAATTTTGCAAGATTTAAAAGCTAAATTGATTATTCCCGCCAAAAGCGAAAACCCCAGCGACAAGGAACAACAACAAGATGCCATGATCCAACGCGTTGGCTGGACAATTGCGGAACTGAGTTATCAGGTGAAAAAGCAAAGCGCGGAAACACCACATTAACCGAACGAGTCACCATCATGTCATGACTCTTGCGTTATACTCGCTTTTTAAGTAGTCGCTCAAAAGTCTCTTGAATTCAATTAACAAATGCAGCGTGCTGGTGTCATTTTTAGAGATTTACAAGGGGTCAACTGTTATAGTTTCACTTCTCAATGCAATCAAAGATGGTCAAAAAAGGGGAATCCATGAAAAAAATAGTGTTTGTTATTTTGATACTTCTAGCAACGATGACGGATGTGGCGTACTGCAACACTACACTGATTAACGTATCTACCCATGAGCGCGAACAGCGACAGGCAGCCGATATAAAATCAGTGGAAATTTATCGTGCTGGAATTTCGCGTCTCGTCAATTATGCGCACCAGCGCGTCGATTTATTCCCTATTACCAAACCGCTGACTACACATCTATTGACGGAAAATGAGCGTGAAACCGTGCGCAGTTTATGGAGTGGATTGCTTGATTATTATATCCTGCTTGACTCAATCGGAAGTTTTCACGCTGACTATTATAAGCTAACCAACAGTGATGATCGGGCGCGTTCATTTCACATTACACGCAGTGCATTTCTAGCCCAATACCGCTTTGCCCTCGACTTTATTCAACGGGTGGAAAATGATCCTAAACTCGCAATCTTGCTTAATGATTCAATGCCTATGCAAGGGCTGCCTAGCAATAGTTACAATAAATTCAAATTTCGTTTTTTAAATGTTATCGCTGCGACTCAATTTGCGGCATACAACATGGTGGCAGTCACCCTGCCTAAATTATCAAATCCAACATTGGCAGTTGCAACAGCGGATGATGTAGCACATATCTGGCAGGCTGGTAAGGGTAGGGGAGAGCTACTCACTTTCGCTAATGCGGGGAATATTTTAAAAAATACGGGTTTTCAGTTAATTTTTCCAGTACAGGCAGGCATATCAGAATGGATGGGCGATACCAAAATTTTGCGTCAAGATAAAGCACTGATTTCCGCAACTCAAATCGACAAGCTACGCTCACGCTTAGAACCAGGTGATGTCATGCTAGAACAGCGTGAATGGTATATCTCGAATGTTGGACTACCTGGTTTTTGGAGTCACGCTGCTCTTTATATAGGCACGGATGAAGAACGGCGAGCTTACTTCAATAATCCTGAGGTGCATCGCTGGGTTATTGAACAAGGTGAACCCAGTGGTGAATTTGAAGCCTTATTACGCCGAGACTCTGCGGCTATCTACGCACTCAGCCTTAAACCACAAGAGTCTGCGCATTTACCCCGTGTTTTAGAAGCAATCAGTGAAGGGGTATCGTTCACCACCATTGAACACTCAGCAGCGGCAGATGCCATTGCAGTATTGCGTCCACGCATAGATCGAACCGAGAAGGCGCAAGCACTACGTCGGGCATTTCGTTACAGTGGTCGCCCTTATGATTTTAATTTTGACTTCCAAACCGACTCATCGCTAGTCTGTACCGAACTCATCTATAAAGCGTATGAACCCGCAACTAATTTTCATGGTGTGCGCTTCAATTTAGAAGAAATCGTTGGTCGTACTGCCATTCCTGCTAACTCCATTGCCCATCAGTTTGACACTGAATTTGGAACGCCCGCGCAGCAATTTGATATGGTGGCTTTTCTCGATGGTCAAGAGTGGCATGGTATTGCAGTAGAGGAAAGCGTCAACACCTTTCGCCGTAGTTGGCAACGACCTAAATGGCGGGTGTTAACGTCGAAAATTAAATAAATCACTTGTGAAGCTGAGAGTGGGCAAACGACTCTATCGTGTGCATCACGCTGAATTGGTATAATCGGCGATGCACGCAAAAAGACGTTTGTCTACCCGACTCTACGATGCTGGTCACAGCGTTAAAATGCAAAACACCAACCAGAAGGTCACAAAATGAAGCGAAACAACTATTTAATCTTAACAACGCTGTGTACAGCACTGGGATTCTCAGCGGTAGCAACAGCCCTTCCTGCCGAAAAAAATCAGCTACGCATTCAAACCAGCGAATCAAAAAGAAACATAGATACAGGTTTTTCAACACTGGTTTCTTGGCGCAAAGGGGCTGAAAATTTGCATCGCGTCAATGGTTTGATTTTTATCGATGGACTTGAATCGAAAAATCCTACCTCAGCCGCAGGCGTTGCACAGAAAGCAGCTAATGCACTGAATGCGGATATTAACTACGATGCACCGATGGAACGCGGTGCGATTGCCGAATTCACCAAAGGTAAGCCAGAATTTACCATTAGCAACAAAGAAGGCTTTGATTTAGCGCACATTACGACACGCGATTACAGTAATCAAAAACTACAGTACCTCATTCCTGAACAAAGTTTTAGTTCGGCGGCGGTCAATGTGGCAATTGACTTGGTTTATGCTGCCGAAGTTGAATTTATTGAAGGCTTTTCAGCAGAGATCAACAAAAAAACAGCAGGTGGTTTCGTGTCAGTCGCCATTGACAACGAGCCTGCGATTGAAATTCAAACAGACGGAAAAACGACCGAACAATTAGAAAAAGAATTAGCGCAACTGATTGGTGCGAAAGCGACATTTTCAGCAACGCCGCTGTATCCCAATTATGTTGAAAACGGATCAAGAAACTACAAACCGTTTGATAAAGGTGAAATTCAACTGCTTAATTTGAACGCTAAGTTGATTACGATAAATGTTGCCGATTCTGGTTTAGGTGTTTTAACGAAATTTAGTTTCCCAGATGCCAATAAACCCACCGATGTCGCAAGCAAAGCCCCTTACATCGTTGCTGCGTTGTTGACACTATTGTTTGGCGGTTTTTGGTATATGTGGAAAATAAAACCAAGAAAAGAAAACCTGCAATAAAGCGTTGAAAAATGGGCAACTAATAGAGGGCGAGTAGCTTGGGTTGCGGTTCTTTCGCAACCCAACGCATACCAGAGAATGTTGAGTTGCCAAAAAGATGGCAACTCAATCTACGCGGATGTTTGCAATGCTACACCGAGTCTATTGGTTTGAGGATAAAAAATCAGTGCGTAAGCATTTGGCGTTATGGCAGCAAGCTACACACCGCGTAATATTTGAAAATTTTGCTTATCCGCAATACGTTTTGCTTCATCACTGAGCAAATACTTTGAATTTGGCAAAATACCAACACGCCCGAGGTCTAAACGGTCAGCATCCCAACAAGTTGCCACCGTTGCACAAGAAGATTGTCGCCCATAAGTGTGTCCACTACAGGCAAGGCACAGCATAGCCAACTGTTCTGCGCTTAAATTCAATAACTGTTTGTGTTGCTTTGCATATTGAGAACCACGCGCCCCGTGTTTTGGATCATCACGCTCATTTTCCCGCATACAGTCATGAAAATAAGCAAAGTAAGATACCACTTGCACATCAGCTCCCGTAAACTTGGCTAAATAAAGCCCGTTTCTTTCCACGGTTTCCCAATGATGAAGACCATGAATAGAGCTGTCGAAAAGCAGCGCGTCTTGTTTGAGTAATTCTAATAGGTTTGGATTAATCATGTTTTCGTGTACTCTTTGTGAATGGTATGCGTACCCTGCGCGGCTCAGATTAACATTAAGGTGTATAAATGGAAGACACAGTAAAAAAAATATATTCAAGCTTTATGCGCCTTGCATGAGGATGATTTTACTAAAAATATTTTGAAACCCTATGCGTACACACGATACGTTTTTTGGAGCAGGTAAAGATTTAATTGCTCAAAGAAGAATTCCACCAAAAAAGGAGATGTATGTTGTATATGGGCGTTGGTGCATGAATAAAGTCATTTGCAATCAATGTGTTACGCCTTTTATTTGTGATGTTTTTAGTAAAAAACGGCTGTTTTTAATCAAAAACCATCAATCCAATAAATATAACCCTTTGATTTATTTGTATTTTGTTCATGCACCAACGCCTTGTATATGTGCAGTCAAAGAAAATAGGAAATATTCAAAATGCTCATGAATCAGCAAGTTATCCCAACTACTGCATCAATTAATTAATACGCGATTATCGGTTGTCACATGGTCTTGCATTACCCGATGCTGTGATTGGTGCAACGGCTATTTATTATCAGATTCCGCTGTATAAAAGATTTTAGGTTTTTGCCTGAAATTCAGTGTGTCAGCTATAGCTAACCGCTATATTATATTTAGTTCTAGCGCACCTAGTGGGAACTAGAATATAAACAAATTCACAACACAAACACACGAGTCACACATGGAAAAAACATATTCACCACACGCGATTGAACAACGCTGGTACGACACTTGGGAAGCGAACGATTATTTCTCTGCTAAACCTGCCGATGAGTCTTATTGCATTATGATTCCGCCACCTAATGTCACAGGTAGTCTGCACATGGGTCATGCGTTTCAAGATACCATTATGGACGCGCTGACCCGTTATCATCGGATGAAAGGCTATAGCACGCTGTGGCAAGCGGGGACTGACCACGCGGGGATTGCCACGCAAATGGTAGTTGAACGCTTGTGTAATGCGGAAGGTAAAACGCGCCACGATTACGGGCGCGAAGAGTTTGTTAAAAAAGTCTGGCAATGGAAAGAGGAATCAGGCGGTACGATTACCCGTCAATTACGCCGTATGGGATCATCGCTAGATTGGTCACGCGAACGCTTTACGATGGATGAGGGAATGTCCGATGCCGTACAAGAAGTGTTTATTCGTTTGTATGAAGAAGGGCTGATTTATCGCGGTAAACGACTGGTGAATTGGGATCCTGTGTTGCACACTGCTGTGTCTGATTTGGAAGTATTGTCGGAAGAAGAAAACGGTTTTATGTGGCACTTGCGTTATCCGTTATCCAATGGGCAGGGGTTTATGATTGTTGCTACCACGCGTCCTGAAACGATGCTAGGTGATGCTGCGGTAGCGATTCATCCGAATGATGAGCGTTATAAACATTTGTTGGGTGAATTTGTTGAGTTGCCTTTAACTGGGCGACGGATTCCGATTATTGCCGATGAGTATGTTGATCCTGAGTTTGGTACGGGTTGCGTAAAAATCACCCCTGCGCATGATTTTAATGATTACGCAGTGTGGACGCGTCATCGTCATACCTCTGCGATGCAAGCCTTGCCGCATGGTGGTTTGATTAATTTATTCACTGTCGATGCGGCGATTCGTGGCAATGAAGAAGACGAAGGCGATTTAATTCCTGCTGCTTATCAAGGTATGGATAGATTTGTAGCGCGTAAACAAATGGTGGCTGATTTAGACGCACTCGGTTTGTTAGAAAAAATCGCCGACCATAAGTTGATGACTCCACGCGGCGATAGAACAGGCGCGGTGATTGAGCCTTTATTAACAGATCAATGGTATGTGAAAGTTGCACCGTTAGCCGAGCCTGCGATTGCCGCTGTTGAAAACGGTGATATTAAGTTTGTTCCCGATAACTGGAAAAACACTTATTTTGATTGGATGCGTAATATTCAAGATTGGTGTATTTCACGGCAAATCTGGTGGGGACATCGTATCCCTGCGTGGTATGACGAGTTGGGCAATATTTATGTGGGGCGTACTGAATCAGCGATTCGTGAACAGCATAAACTGCCCGCTGATTATCCACTAACACAAGATGAAGACGTGCTGGATACTTGGTTTTCCTCTGCGTTGTGGCCGTTTTCTACTTTAGGCTGGCCTGAAAATACTGAAGAATTAGCCAAACATTACCCAACCAGCGTGTTAGTGACAGGCTTTGATATTATTTTCTTCTGGGTAGCACGGATGATCATGATGGGCTTGAAGTTTCAAGGACAAGTGCCGTTTAAAGAAGTCTATATTCACGGTTTGGTGCGTGATGCGGAAGGGCAGAAAATGTCCAAGTCTAAAGGTAATATTATCGACCCGATTGATATTATTGATGGTATCGATTTGGAAACCTTAGTGACTAAACGTGTAGCAGGTATGATGCAGCCGCATTTAGCGAAGAAAATCGAGCAGGCGACACGCAAAGATTTTCCAGACGGCATTCAATCTTACGGCACAGACGCGCTACGTTTTACCTTTGCATCTTTAGCTTCAACAGGGCGTGATATTCGTTTTGATTTGGCGCGTACTGAAGGCTATCGCAATTTCTGTAATAAATTGTGGAACGCGGCGCGGTATGTGTTGATGAATACCGAAGAACAGGATTGTGGATTATCCGATGCACAGTGTACATATACGCAAGTGGATCGTTGGATAGTGTCTCGTTTACATGAAGTCACGAAAGTCACCAGCCACGCGATTGACAATTACCGTTTCGACTTAGCCGCACAAGCGATTTATGATTTTACTTGGAATGAATACTGCGATTGGTATTTGGAGCTGGCAAAAGTTTCGTTGCAATCGGATGATGAGGTATTACAACGCGGTACACGCAAAACGCTGTTAAACGTATTGGAAAGTGTCTTGCGTTTGGCGCATCCGATTATGCCGTTTATTACCGAAGAAATCTGGCAACGAGTCGCACCATTAGCAGGTATTGCGGGCGATACCATTATGTTGCAACCTTATCCTGTCTATGATGAGGCAGCTTGTGATGTCGATGCGATTGCCGAAACCCAATGGTTAATGCAGTTTATTCTAGGGGTGCGCCGTATTCGCGGGGAAATGAATATTGCCCCTAGTAAGCCATTGCCTGTATTATTGCAGAATGGATCAACAATTGACCAACAGTACTTGGCTAATAATCGCAGTTATTTAGAAAGATTGGCTCGCTTAGAGACCATCACTTGGTTAAATCTTGAGGATGTAAGTCCAGAATCAGCGATGGCTTTAGTTGGCGACCTGAAAATTTTGATTCCAATGGCGGGACTGATTGATAAAGAAGCTGAGTTAATCAGACTAGACAAAGAAATTCAAAAAATCAGCAAGGAATTGCCCAGAATTGAAGGTAAATTAAGTAGCTCTAACTTCATTGATAAAGCACCACCTGATGTTATCGATAAAGAAAAAGCAAAATTGGCTGATTTACATTCTATACTTAACAATCTTGAGCAACAAAGAAGTAAAATTCAGTCTTTGTAAGTTAGCGCGTAGGGTACGCAATGCGTACCCTACCTAGCTCATATTCTTCACCACTGACAACATAAGATTACATGGCTACTGTACCAAATGCTCAACTTAGCGGTATTGTGAATTTCCTTGTTCAGAGCGATTTGCTGTCTGAAAGTGATGCTAAAATTCATGACCAAGAAGCGAAAAAACATAAAATTTCGCCACTGAGTTATCTTGTCGCCCAGAAACTAGTTGACAGTAAAGTGGTTGCGGAAAAAATTGCCATTCAGTTTGGTCTGCCTTTTTTGGATTTGGATGCCATTGATTGTCGTAGCCTTCCTCCTGCCATTAAAACCGCTGATATGCCTGTTAAAGGTGGCGAAAAACTCATCATCAGCGAAAAACTCATTCGCCAACATAACACCTTACCTCTGCTTGTCAGAGGCAAGTCTTTGTTTATTGCCTTATCTGATCCAAGCAATTCTCAGGTAATAGATGATATTAAATTCCATAGCTTACTGAATCCAAAAGTAGTTTTGGTTGAAGAAAACAAACTGGCTAAAGCCATTGAGCTCGCTATAGAAACAGGTGACGCTCTTGTCGATATGGTCGATGAGGATTTTGACAATATTGTCACTGCCAATGAAGATGGACCCACAGTCGATATTAATGCCGATATTGATGAAGCCCCGATTGTGCGTTTCGTCAACAAAGTATTATTGGATTCCATTAAAAAAGGCGTATCAGATATACATTTTGAGCCTTATGAAAAAACCTTTCGTATCCGTTTTAGAACAGATGGAATGCTGCATACTATTGTGAGTCCACCTCCTGGTATAGCCAATAGAATTGTCTCTCGAATCAAAGTTATGTCGAAGATGGATATTGCTGAACGCCGCATTCCTCAGGACGGACGCATCAAGCTGATTTTATCTAAAAACCGAGCTATCGATTTTCGGGTCAATACTTGTCCTACGTTATTCGGCGAAAAAGTCGTTATGCGTATTTTGGATCCCACTAATGCGCAATTGGGCGTTGAAAAGCTGGGCTTTGAACCCATTCAACAAGAACTTTTTCTTGAAGCAATTAATCGACCTTACGGTTTGGTGTTGGTCACAGGACCTACGGGTAGTGGTAAAACTGTGACCTTGTACACAGGGCTAAACATTCTTAACACCACTGATGTTAATATTTCCACCGCTGAAGACCCCGTCGAAATTACCGTAGAAGGTATTAATCAGGTCAACATGAATCCTAAGGCGGGCTTAACCTTCGCGACTGCCTTGCGTGCTTTTTTACGACAAGACCCTGATATTATTATGGTGGGTGAGATTCGAGATTTAGAAACCGCTGAAATTGCCGTTAAAGCCGCACAAACGGGACACATGGTATTATCAACATTACATACCAATGACGCACCGCAAACCCTAAACCGACTGCTACAAATGGGGATTCCAGCCTTTAACGTAGTGTCTTCAGTCAATCTTATTATGGCGCAACGCTTAGGTCGAAGACTCTGTACCCACTGTAAAAAAGAAGTTCACTTTCCCCCTAAGCTGCTTATGGAAGCAGGCTTTAAAGAAGAAGAGCTGAGCGAATTACATATATTCAGTCCTGTCGGCTGTGATCTGTGTACCAATGGCTATAAAGGTCGAGTCGGTATTTATCAGGTAATGAAAATGACAGAAAAATTGCGTGAACTCATCTTAAATGGCGCGAATGCAATGGAAATAGCCGATTGCTCTTTAGCCGAAGGTTTTAACGATTTACGAAGGTCTGGTCTCAACAAAGTACGCATGGGTATGACTAGCTTAGAAGAAATTGACCGTATAACGAAGGAGTAACAATGGCAGAACAACTTGAACAAACAGATTTTCTCTGGCAAGGTCTTGATAAAAACAAGAAACCTATCAAGGGAGAAATAGCTGCAAAAAATGATATGGCGGCGAAAAGTGAATTGCGAAAAATGGGCTATCGGGTTACCAAAATCAAGAAAAAACCCAAGCAAATACAGTTATTCGGCCCTAGATCACAAGCAATCCTGCCAAATGACATTGCTATTTTTGCCAGACAGCTAGCAACTATGTTGCAGGCGGGGGTAGCGTTGGTGCAATCATTTGATATTGTTGGTAGAGGTCACGACAACTTGAGTATGCGTGATTTAATACTAGGTATAAAAGTTGATATTGAGGGTGGAGATACCTTAGCTGAATCGCTGAGAAAACGCCCCATCTATTTCGATGAGTTATTTTGTAATTTGGTTGAAGCGGGTGAAAAGGCGGGGATATTGGAGGGGTTACTCGAAAAGATAGCCACTTATAAAGAAAAAACCGAGTCAATGAAGAAAAAAATCAAAAAGGCTCTTACTTACCCTGTTGCTGTGTTGGTTGTCGCTTTTGTTGTTACCACTATTTTGCTAGTTTTTGTTGTTCCTGTTTTTGCCGCCTTGTTTGAAAGTTTTGGTGCAGACCTACCCGCTTTCACAAAAATGGTCGTTAGCATGTCGGAGTGGATGCAAAAAAAATGGTGGATTGTTCTGGGTATAATTCTCAGCATTAAATATACTTTTGGCTATTTCAAAAAACGATCGCTCAAATTTAACCATTTTTTGGATAGATTGATGCTCAAATTGCCTATCGTTGGTTTAATTTTAAATAAATCAGCGATTGCTCGTTTTGCTAGAACCTTGTCAACCATGTCGGCTGCGGGTGTACCATTGGTCGAAGCTTTAGAATCGGTAGCAGGGGCTTGTGGTAATATTGTTTATTACGACGCAGTGATGAAAATTCGTGAAGAAGTGTCTATGGGTAATCGATTACAGGCAGCAATGGCAATGACTGATATTTTTCCATTCATGGTACAACAAATGGTTGCTATCGGTGAAGAAGCGGGATCTATGGATGCCATGTTATCCAAAGTAGCTGATTTTTATGAGGAAGAAGTAGACAATCTGGTCGATAACCTCAGCAGTTTAATGGAGCCTATCATCATGGTCATATTAGGTATATTAGTAGGTGGCTTGATTGTCGCTATGTATTTACCTATCTTTAAATTGGGCGCGGCAGTTGGCTAAATGACAGCATTATTGTTAGCTTCACCGTACTTATTTGCTGGTTTAGCGGGAATTATTGGCTTATTAGTCGGTAGCTTTCTTAATGTGGTCATTTATCGCTTGCCGATTATAATGCAACGCGAATGGCGTAAAGACTGTATAGAGTATTTGCAGATGGAAGCCGAGGAAGAGGGTGAGCCTTTCAATCTTTCTTTACCCTTGTCCCGTTGCCCACGTTGCCAGTCACCGATTAAGGCTTATCAAAATATACCCGTGATTAGTTATATTTTTTTAAAAGGGCAATGTGCAAACTGTAAAAATCCGATTAGCCTGCGCTATCCATTGATAGAAGCTTTTACAGCAATTACCTCAATAATAGTCGCGTGGCATTTTGGCTATACACCACAAGCTGCGTTTGCTTTGGTGCTGACTTGGGTGTTAATTGCGCTGAGTTTTATTGATATAGACCACCAGTTGTTGCCCGACTCCATTACCCTGCCCGTGCTTTGGATAGGAGTCGCATTGAGTTTATTTGATGTTTACACTGATACGCAAGCCAGTATTATCGGTGCCATTGCAGGTTACATGGTGCTTTGGACAATTTATCAAGGTTTCAAATTAGCCACTGGCAAAGAAGGCATGGGCTATGGTGATTTTAAATTGCTGGCATTATTCGGTGCGTGGCTAGGCTGGCAAACCTTGCCGCTGATTATTTTATTATCGTCATTAGTCGGTGCAGTGATTGGCATTACCATGATAATTTTTGCTAAACGTGACCATAACATTCCTATTCCCTTTGGACCTTATTTAGCGGCGGCAGGTTGGTTAGCTTTATTGTGGGGTAATGATATTAATCGCCTGTATTTAACAGCAGCAGGTTTATAGAATGTTAAAAGTAGGGCTTACAGGTGGTATTGGTTGTGGCAAAAGTACAGTGGCGCGGTTTTTCACACAATTCAATGTGCCTGTCATCGATGCGGACGAACTAGCGCATCAAGTGGTTGCAATTGGACAGCCAGCACTTAAGTTAATTGAACAACAATTCGGCGCGACCAGTCTGTGTGCCGACGGTTCACTAAATAGACAGTCACTTCGTGATTTAGTTTTCAGTAATCCGTCACAAAAGCAAAAACTTGAAGCTATTATTCATCCCTTGGTATATCAAATGATAAGGGAACAAGTGGCATTACTTAACGCTCCTTATTGCCTCATCAGTATTCCGTTATTATTCGAGACCCACAAGACTGATTTTGTCGATAGAATACTGGTGATTGATTGCCCTGTAGAACTTCAAATCAAACGAGTCGTTGAACGAGATCATCTCACTGTTGAGCGCGTACAATCTATTATAGATAGTCAAGTATCGCGTGCTGTTAGAACAGAACAGGCAGATGATATTATTGACAATACTAAAACCGATACTGAACTTGCGATGCAGATTGAAAAACTGCACAATTTATACCTTTCATTAAGCACTTACTAGGATAAAGCCTTCTGTGAATACCACCATTACTTATGAATTTCCACTCAATGAACGAATTCGTGTTTTCATAAGACTAGAACAGCTATTTCAGCAATTTTTGCATTTTTCTGCGGGTGCTACTGCGTCTGATAAACGTGCTGCGCTGAGTGCCTTGTTGGATATTATCATGATTTTTCAACGCAATGATTTGAAATCAGAAGTGCTAAAAGAACTGGAGCGTGATGCAAAAATCTTGCGCAACATGGCAGAGCAACAAGAAGCCAATGCGAGTGTTTTGCTTGAAATTTCCCTTATGAGTAAAAAGCTTCATGCGGTCAAAGGTAAAATTGGCATTAATGTCATGCAAAGCGAGTTATTTCAGAGCATTGCCCAACGTAGCACCATTCCTGGTGGCTCATGTTCTTTTGACTTACCCGAATATCATTATTGGCTTGAACAGAATGAGGATATACGCTTAAAAAATCTTCAGCAATGGAGTCAGCCGTTTGATGATATTCGCATAGCCATTAGTCTAATCCTTAATTTTATTCGTAACAGTGGATCACCTAGTCGAGAGCTCGCCCCCGCTGGTTTTTTTCAAATTTCCTTGGATAAAGATATGTCTTATCAAATGCTCAAAGTGAGTGTAGACAAATCTATTCTTTGTTTTGCTGAAATCAGTGGCGGTAAACACCGTTGCTCGGTTAGATTTATGAATCCGTCTGTTGATAATATTCGTCCTACTCAAACAGCCAACAATATTCCTTTTACTTTAACCTGCTGTTTATTCTGATGTCATCTTCACTGGTAGTAAAATGTCCTAGCTGTAAGCGTGAAGTGCCTTGGACGGATGAACAGCAGTTCAAGCCTTTCTGTAGTGAACGTTGTCGCTTGATTGATTTAGGCGAGTGGGTAATGGAAGAAAAGCGTATTGCGGGCGAGTCGCTGTTATCAGAAGACGATAATGACGATAATGTCTTTTTTCAATAAACATGGTTTTTTAACCATCGTTTGACGTTTTGTTGATTTATTCAGCTACAAAACGCCATAAACTTCACTTTTTCCTGTTAACTATGCTTAAATTTATCATACCCCTAATTTTATTTATCGTCCTAGCGGTGTTTCTTGCAATGGGCTTAAAGCTCAATCCGCGTGATATACCTTCGCCGTTTATTAATAAACCTGCGCCCACATTTTCCGCACCCAAACTAAACACGCCTACAGAAAAACTGTCCACTCAGGATTTAAAAGGACAAGTATGGCTGTTTAATGTGTGGGCATCGTGGTGTGTATCGTGTCGTGAAGAACATCCCATACTGAATCAACTCGCTAAACAAAAAGCGGTTGTGATTGTCGGTTTAAATTATAAAGATGAACCATCGGACGCACAAAAATGGCTGGATACCTTAGGTAATCCCTACAATGTTAGCATCATGGATCAAGACGGGCGTATTGGTATCAATTTTGGCGTTTATGGAGTTCCAGAAACCTTTGTTATCGATAAAAAAGGCGTGATTCGTGACAAGTACACAGGACCTGTCACCATTGAATTATGGCAGCAAACCATACTGCCGCTCATCACAAAATTACAGGCAGAAAGCGCGTGAAATCTTTAATACTTATTTTTTTACTACTGTTATCACCCTTAGCTAGTGCAGTAGATGCTTACCAATTTAGCAATCCCGAACAAGAAGCCACTTATAACACGCTGGTTTCAGAACTACGCTGCTTGGTGTGTCAAAACCAAACTATCGGCGATTCCAATGCCGAGCTCGCTGCTGATTTACGCCGTCAAGTCCATGAAATGCTGCAACAAGGTAAAAGCAAGGATGAAATATTGCAGTTCATGACTGAACGCTACGGCGACTTCGTGTTATATAACCCCCCTTTTAAAGCAAAAACAGGTCTGCTCTGGTTAGGACCTGTGAGTTTTTTAATTATCGGTATAGTGGCAGTGCTGTTATTTGTGCGCCGCAAAAAAACTATTGTGCCTGTCAACACGGAAGGCGATGCCGAAAAATTGGCGGTTGTACGCCGTCTGTTGACTGATAAAAATTCGGAGAATTAATTTTGGACGCATTATTTTTGCTGATTGCTGCTTGTTTAGTATTACTGGCATTATTATTTATTTTGCCCCCGCTATGGCGACAACGCCCCATAGCAAAAGCGGCGATTGACGAACGCAATATCGCCATTGCTCAACATCGTTTAGCTGAATTGACTGAGCAATTACAGTCGAATGCCTTAAGCCAAGCACAATATGATGAACAACGTGCCGAGCTGGAACAAGCTTTAAGTGATGACCTTGAACTACAGAAACAGGGTGAAGCATCTACTTTGCAAGGTCGCTGGTTGGCATATTTATTAATGGCAATGCTTCCTGTATTAGGCGGTTCATTATATGCACTACTGGGCAATTATAAAGCGATTAGCCCAACCCCTGAAATGCTAGGCACAAACGAACCCAATATACCCAACCAAGAAGCCATCAACAAAATGGTCAATGGCTTAGCCGAAAAAATGAAGACCGACCCTAACAATGCCCAAGGTTGGTTAATGCTAGGTAAATCTTATAAACACTTACAACAATATGCCAAAGCTGTCGATGCGTACGCACAAGCCTATAAATTATTGGGCGATAAACCCGATGTAATGTTGCAGTATGCCGATGCCTTATCCTTTGCTAACGACGAACAAGTCGTGGGTAAAGCCGCTGAATTAGCTTTTAAAGCACTAGCCTTAGAACCTAATAATCCGAATGCCTTGTGGTTATCGGGTATGGCAAAAGCCCAAGCAGGCGAATTTATGGCTGCCAAAAAATTATGGACGACGCTAAGAGATTCCTTGCCTGAGGGTTCTGAAGCACAACAAGAAACCAGTGATTTATTGGCAAAAATAGACACTAAAATTGCAGAAAGCAATGGTGAAGTTGCAAGCGAACCGACAGCTAGTAAGACTACCAATAGTCCAGACGCAACACCTAAAGAGACACAAGCACCCACGACTGCAAAAGCCTCTGTCAATATCCAAGTCAGTCTCGCACCTGAATTACAAAAACAAACTAGCCCCGATGACACGCTATTTGTCTATGCACAAGCTACCTCAGGGCCACAAATGCCCTTGGCTATCGTCCGTAAACAAGTCAAAGATTTGCCGTTAGCCGTCAGTTTAAATGACGCACAGGCAATGACTCCAGAAATGAAATTATCCAATTTTGGTAACGTAAAATTACTGGCACGGGTGTCTAAATCAGGTAATGCGATGAAACAGGCAGGAGATTTAATCGGCGTGATTGACGATGTGACTTTAGCGGATAAAACACCTCACACCCTCATCATCAATAGCGTGGTGAAATAGCATGGATCAAACCCTACACTTTGATTTACCGCTAATTAACCGCTACGACAAAGCAGGGCCGCGTTATACCTCGTATCCAACCGCGTTGGAATTACACGATGGTTTTACCGATACCGATTACCGTCAGCATATTGAAAAATCCAATACCGCAGGTGGTCCATTATCGCTGTATGTGCATATTCCGTTTTGCGATACCGTGTGTTTTTATTGTGCGTGCAACAAAATTGTCACCAAAAATCGCTCACACGCACAGCCTTATGTCGATAATCTGTGCAAAGAAATTGCCATGCAGGGCGTGTTATTTGATAAAAACCGTGTGGTTAATCAACTGCATTGGGGCGGTGGTACGCCAACTTTCTTAAGTTATGAGCAAATGCAGCAGGTCATGACGGCGACCCGCACACATTTTTCTTTAAAAAACGATGATAGCGGCGAATATTCCATCGAAGTAGATCCCAGAGAAACCAATCTACATACCGTGCAACAACTGCGCAGCTTGGGTTTTAATCGTATCAGCTTAGGTGTACAAGATTTTGATCCCGATGTACAAAAAGCCGTCAATCGTATTCAAAGCGAAGCCCAAACTTTTGCGGTATTAGACGCGGCACGAAAAGAAGGTTTTCGCTCCACTAATATTGATTTAATCTACGGCTTGCCATTGCAAACCGTAGATTCGTTTAACGAAACACTGGATAAAATTCTGCACGTTAGCCCAGATCGATTTTCAATTTTTAACTACGCCCATATTCCTAGCCGCTTTAAAACTCAACGCCAAATTAATGACGTTGATTTACCTAGCCCAGAAGTCAAACTGGCTATTTTACAAAGCGTAGGACAGAAACTAGCCGACGCAGGTTATGTCTATATCGGCATGGATCACTTTGCCAAACCCGATGATGAATTAGCGATTGCTCAACGACAAGGTTTATTACATCGCAATTTTCAAGGCTATTCCACCCATTCAGATTGTGACCTCATTGGTTTAGGAATTACCTCTATTGGCATGGTAGGCGATGCCTATAGCCAAAATGTTAAAGATTTAGAGAGCTACGATAAACTGATTAGCCAAGGCAAACTGCCCGTCTTCAAAGGCGTAGGATTGTGTGAAGACGACAAAGTACGCCGCGCAGTAATTATGCAGTTAATCTGTCATTTTGAATGTCAGTTTACCGCTATCGAACAGGCGCAATCGATTAACTTTAGCGACTATTTTGCCGATGAACTTAACGCATTAAAATCCATGCAAGTCGATGGCTTACTCACAGTCAACGCAGACGGTATTCAAGTCTTACCCGCAGGGCGTTTATTGATACGCAATATTTGCATGGTATTCGACTGTTATCTGGCACAAAAACAGCAACAATTTTCCAGAGTGATTTAAGCAAATGAATGATGATCGCCTTATCGAATTGGAAATAAAAACCGCCTATCAAGAAGACCTGCTGCAAGCACTCAATAAAATAGTCAGTGAGCAACAGCAACAAATACAGCGGTTAGAAAAAACCTGCCAATTGCTCAATGAACACATTAATAGCCTATCAACTGAAAGCAGTGGCAATGGTGCAAGTGTTGATGAAGTGCCACCACATTATTAACACCTAAGTAGGTAAGCATATCTCTTTTAACATTTCGCTGAAGCCCAATAGCTTTAGAG
>JBAXNR010000085.1:0-18605 GCA_037133675.1 Methylococcales bacterium | reverse complement strand
CATAAAACCTAAATTGCTTTGCGCACTTGCATTCCCTTGTTCTGCTGCTTTGCGATACCACATAACGGCTTGGTTATCATCCTGAGCTACACCTATGCCCTTATTGTACATATAACCTAGACGAGATTGCGCATTTGCATACCCTTGTTCTGCTGACGCTCTAAGCAAGGGCAGTGCCTTATTGTAGTCATTTTGTTCATAATAAGGCTTAGCTTCAAGATAACTTTGTTCGGCTGACTTGTGAGCGGTGTTAGATTTTGTCTGTGTGGGATGGGTAGGTTTAGGCTTAACTTTCGGTTTTTGATCAACTGGCTCTTGTGGATTCATTATCTTATCCAAGCCATCGGCTACCCCTGCATAACTATCAGTGATGACTAATAGAGCGATAACCATGAGGAAATTTTTAGTGCGTTTGTTCATGACTTTACCTTTATTAAGATTTTTTACACAATTTTGAGTTGGCATATTGTTTGCCGTTTTGATCACCTGCATCGGCAGCTTTTCTCAACCATTGACAAGCCAGTTTATAATCTTGTTTGATACCGCCATCACCTTTTGCGTAGCTCGCGCCCAGTAAAAACATGGCTTCACCATCTAAGGGTTCAAGGCTGCTTAAGCGTGTGACAGCCGATTGCCATAGAGTTTTATCTTCGCCTTTTAATTGTGTTTTGGCTTGTTGCAAGGCTTCCAGTCGAATTTTTTCAGCAAGTCGGGCTTGTTCATCAGCATCAAGGCGTTTTTTTTCAGCGGATTTTCGCGCCTCTTCCGCTTTTGCTTCGGTTTGTTGCAAGGCTTCCAGTCGGGTTTTTTCAGCAAGTCGGGCTTGTTCTGCGTCACGGCGTTTTTTGTCGGCTTCGGCGGCTAGTTCTGCGGTTGTTGGCGTTTTTTCTGGCGTTGTTTTCGCTGTTTGCTCAACAGGAGGGGTAATGGGTTGTTGTTGTGCTGAATAAGCCGTAAAAACGCCGTAAGCTAACAGCACTATTAATGAACCAACACCTAAAATTATCAGTGGACGTTGGATATTTTTGAGAGTAAAGGCAACGGAGGCGGTTTCAGTTTTTGATGCAGACAGTTTGCCTGTTTTCATAGATTCGCGCCACTCGCTAACTGACCGTGGGCGATCTTTTCCTTTTACAGCTAAAGCAACATCAATACTGGCAATAAAGTTAGCCGTTAAACCAACAGGGCGACACGCTTTTAAGCTGGGCATTTGGTCATCATTCGCGCGGTCTGGAGCTGGATGGACTTTTTTACCTGTGGCGAGTTCATAAATGACGGCTGCTAAGCTGTAAATATCAGTCCAAGCCCCTGCTTGGCTTTTTCCTGACAGAGCGTAGTGTTCTATGGGTGAATAGCCGTGTTTGTAGAGTAGGTTCAGGCTTTGTGTTTGCTCGCTCTCTATCTGCTTTGCCGCGCCAAAGTCAATGAGGATAGGCTGTCCATTGTCTTTAAGAAAGATGTTATCGGGTGCAATGTCGCGGTGCAGGATGTTTTGTTGGTGTAATAATTCTAGGGCATTCAATAATGGCTCTAGTAAGATTTTTAGCTCTACTTCGTTCCAGCGTTTGTTAGTGCGTTTTTGAAAGCGTTTCAATGGTTCGCCTGTGTAGTAAGGCATGACCATGTAGGCGGTGTTGTTGGCTTCAAACACCTGCATGACTCTGACGATTGCGAGATGGTCAAGTTGTGCAATTTGTTGGGCTTCTCTGATAAAGTTATTGCGATAGTGGGTAAATAGAGACTGGGTGTGTTCAGAATTAGGCGATACGGTGTTGCCTTGGGTGCGTGAGGCGAGTTGTTCGGGTAAATATTCTTTGATGGCAACTTGGCAGGCTAATGATTCATCTCTGGCAAGATACACTAAACCAAAGCCGCCTTGACCCAGTAGTTTTTCAATAACGTAGTGTTTGATGTGTGTGCCAACGGGCAGCGCGTATTGATGGAAAGTGGTCAGGTTTTGGTTTTGGGTCATAGTGTTATGGTTTGTTAATTTTAACGGCGAGTGCGGTGTAGTTGTCGTGACGGTTTTGTTTGCCTTGTTCAGTCACACGGTTTAATAGTTTTTGTTCTAATGAAAATAGCCACTTTGTTAAACTCGTTGTGGAGTGTAAATAATTCAGCATTTCTTGTTCTAAAACATATTCCCAAAAACCATCGCTACACAGCAAAAAGACATCGCCCGCACGAATTTTTTCTATCTTGGAAACGTCAATATAAAAACTGTCTCTGCCTAAGCAATGCAGTAAGGTGTTACGGTCTGGATGATGACGAAGCTGTTCAGCGTCTAGCTCATCCATGCGTATTAATAATTGTGCCATGCTGTGGTCTGTGGTCAATAGTTGGTAGCTCTTGGCACGAAAACGGTATAAGCGTGAATCACCACTGTGCGCCCAAACAGCATGACGGTCGTCTAATAATAAAGCAACTACTGTACTCGCCATATCTTTACCATTAGGTGTTGTTAATTGTGCGCTAAGTAGTTGTTGATTGGCTTGATTGAGTAAATGGCGAATGTTTTCTGTTGAAATAGCGGACTGTTGGGTAAATGTTTCAATGATGGTTTGTACCGCCAGTTGTGCAGCAATTTCTCCTGCACCATGCCCTCCTAAACCATCGGCAACAATCCAGCAACTGTTACCATTTTCAAGCTGTTGTTTGCCTTGGTAATCTTCGTTATGGTCACGTCCGCCTGTTTTGCTTAAAAAAGCAGTGTCGATGGTTAGATGTGTTGACAGTCCTAATAAGGTGGTTAAACGTGTCAGCATAGGGTATTAAGTTTTGAGTGAAGTAGAAGATTGCTTATGGTACAGCATTAGAATGGTCTGAGGCACGAAACCTATCAATTGTGAGCGCATTTTGCTCTGACTATACACTAACAAATTTTTAAAACCTGTCAGGTGTTTTTTGAGTAGTGCTATACAATAGTGTCATTTCTTACCAGTCATTCATATAGAACTATCGCCATGACCTATTCAGCTCCGTCCCGTTCTACTCCTGAATCACACCAGCGCAACAGCGAGAAACTGGCAAAAATTCCTATTAAAGTAGAAGTTCGTGAAACCGTGTTGCGTAAACCTGAGTGGATACGCATTAAATTATCGGCAAGTGAGGAAATTACTCGTATCAAACAAATCATGCGTGAGCGCAATCTACACAGTGTGTGTGAAGAAGCCGCTTGCCCGAATTTATCGGAATGTTTCCAGCACGGCACGGCGACCTTCATGATTATGGGGGATTTATGCACCCGTCGCTGTCCGTTTTGTGATGTGGCGCATGGTAAACCGCTACCCTTGGATGTTAATGAACCCGCACATTTAGCCGATGCTATTCAAGCAATGGCGTTAAAATATGTGGTCATTACTTCGGTTGATAGGGATGATTTAAGAGATGGTGGCGCGGGACATTTTGCCGCCTGTATTGAACAAGTCCGCCTGAAAACTCCGCACACTAAAATAGAAATTTTAGTGCCAGATTTTCGTGGACGTATCGCCAAAGCTGTTGCTATTCTTGCTGAGCAACCTTGTGATGTGTTCAATCATAATTTAGAAACTGTGCCTCGCTTATACAAACAAATTCGACCAGGGGCGGATTATCATGGTTCATTAGAATTATTACGCCAATATGGAGAATTCCATCCGCAAACCCCTACTAAATCAGGGCTGATGCTGGGTGTCGGTGAACATCCTGAAGAAGTTGAGCAGGTCATGCAGGACTTAAGAACGGCTGGTTGCTCTATGCTGACGCTAGGGCAGTATTTACAACCCAGCAAAGTCCATACGCCTGTGCAAGATTACATCACGCCTGCTAAATTTGATGAGTATGCAGTGATTGCCAAAAACCTTGGTTTTAAACAAGTGGCGAGTGCCCCTATGGTCAGATCGTCTTATCATGCCGACATTCAGGCAAAAACTTTCATATAGTGTGAAAACCATGCGTATCGCTATTTATTCAGGTTCTTTTGATATAGTCACCGAAGGGCATTTATGGATGATTAAAAAAGGTGCGAGCCTATTTGATCAACTGATTGTTGGTATTGGTACAAATCCAAGCAAACAAACGCTATTCGACTTTAAAACCCGTAAACGTTTATTAGAATCAACCTGTGCAGGGCTTGCTGATAATCTCATTATTGAAGATTTCGGTAATCTTGCCTTGGTGCAGTTTGCCCGCGACAAACACGCTGCTTATATTTTGCGTGGTATTCGTTCGATGTCTGATTTTGACTACGAAAGAATGCTCAAAAATGTCAATACTGATTTAGATGATAGCATCGAGACTATTTTTTTAATGCCACCTAAAAATTTGTCCGAAGTCAGCTCTAGCATGGTTAAAGGTATGTTGAAAATCAAAGGCTGGGAAACGATAGTGAAACGCTATGTACCTGAAACGATGAGTTTGGCATTGATTGAATGTTTTAGTTGTGATCCAGTAGAGGTAGCGCGTCATTATATCGGAATCCAAGCAAGTTTAATGATAGAACAGCGGTATAGTGCGGCGGGGCGTTTTTATCATAATCTTAAACATATCGAAAATTGTCTAACAGAATTTCGAGAAATTGAAGCAAAAATGATAGACCCTCGTGCAGTGGTATTGGCATTGCTATTTCATGACATTGTTTATGATCCTCAAGCCCAACAACACTTAGCCAATGAAATCGCAAGCTGGGATATGCTTAAACACTTTTGTCAGTTAAACGATCAAGATCACAGTATGATAATGAATCATATTTTGCACACCTCTCACAATTTCACAGGTGATAAAAACGAGGATACTGATTATGTTTGTGATATAGACATGGCGATTTTGGGCTATTCAGAACATGAATTTGAACAATATGAAGCTAATATTCGCCGTGAATATGCTTTTGCCAGTGATGCTGATTATCAAGCAGGACGTGGTCATTTTTTACAGACACTATTAGCCAGTGAGCAAATTTTTAAAACCGATTATTTTAAAAATAAATACGAAGAATCAGCTAGGGCTAATATTAAAAATCTCATTAAGCAATTGTCATAAGTTCATCGTAATTAGTCGGATGTATAAAGAGACTGTGAAAGTATTCACTATGTACAGCTAAAAACGTCGTCATTCCAGCATGGATGCTGGAATCTGGTCACAGGGAGAGCGTAGCGAGGGTTTTGAAACTGTGTAATATACAATATTATTTATAATCATGTAGTTACCATCCTTGGCACTGGATTCTGGCATCCATGCCAGAATGACGTGTTTGAAGATTGCTGCATCTAACAACAAATATCTGCTTGAAATAATTAATACTTTCACAGTCTCTAAATAGACACGCCGACTTTTTGTTAAGAACGTAATTCGCTATTCTGGAGTGTAAGCAAAGCTTGCACTCCAGCAATTAATTATCGGAATTAGTCGGTAGTTTAAATATTTCACGCGCAGCAGTGATTAAATCATGACGTTCATTTTCGGCAGCGGAACGGATTTGTGCGCTGGGTGTGTGTATCAGTTTATTGGTTAGTGTGTGCGCTAAACGATTTAACGCTTCTTCGGCTGACACGCCATTTTTTAATGACACAATCGCTTTTTGTAATACTTCATCACGCGCTTGTTCGGCTTGAGTGCGGTAATCTCGAATCGTGGTTTGCGCACTTTGAGCGCGTAACCACGCCAAAAAATAATCCACTTGGGTATCAATAATTTCTTCGGCTTGCTCTGCCGCTAATCTACGCGAGTTCATATTTTCGGTGATGGTGTTTTGTAGATCATCAACAGTGTACAAATACACATCACGCAATTGTTCAACTTCTGCTTCAATATCACGCGGCACCGCTAAATCAACCATAAACATCGGCTTGTGTTTACGTTTTTTTAACGCGCTTTCTACTCGTCCTTTGCCTAAAATAGGTAATTGACTGGCGGTTGAAGAAATGACAATATCAGCTTCAGCAAGATGATTGGGCAATTCAGATAAATCAATCGCGTAACCGTTAAACTGCATGGCAAGGGTGTGGGCTTTATCATAAGTGCGATTCGCTATGATGAGTCGCCCTATGCCTTGTTGCGATAAATGCCGCGCTGCCAGTTCAATGGTTTCGCCCGCGCCGATGAGTAAGGCGGTTTGCTCGCTCAATTTGTCAAAAATTTGTTGCGCAAGTTGTACCGCAGCAAACGCCACTGACACAGGACTAGAACCAATTGCGGTATCGGTGCGGACTTTTTTTGCGGCAGTAAAGGTGTGTTGAAATAATTTACCTAAACGCTTGCCTAGTGTGCCTGCCTCGAATGCGGCTTGATAGGCGGTTTTCATTTGCCCCAATATTTGCGGCTCACCCAGTATCATGGAGTCTAATCCGCAGGCAACACGAAATAGATGACGGAATACAAGCTGGTCGGTATAGCTATATAGATAAGGGGAGAAGTCTTTAGGGTTTATATTTTTAGTTTGTGCCACCCAATCAATTAGCACTTGTTGATTAGCCGTAGTGGTGCAGTAAAACTCGGTACGATTACAGGTGGATAAAATTGCTGCCTCATTAATTTCTTTGACTTGCCATAGGTCTTGTAAGGCAATTTGTAGATTATCTGCGGGAAATGCCAGACGTTCACGGATGGAAACGGGGGCGGTATTATAATTAATACCCACTGCAAGAAATGTCATAAATTTAATTTTGGGGTTCAGGATTCGAGATGTACGCTCTAAGCAAGGCAATTTACCTTATATTTTGTGCTTTGTAGCCCGTTTCTACATATTATGCCGCTCTATTCTAAGAAATATACGCATTTTATCCAAATGGAATAAATCACCTCTCTAAATCATTGCATTGAAGGAGGCAGGGAAGCCAACGACCCCCCAGCCGAATTGCGTAGTTTACGGAGCAGTAGGCGCGAGGGTAATTTTAATCAGCGTTTGTTTTTAATTTTGTTAGATATGAGACATAAGAGAGTGTTGATGTATAATAAAAAAGTTTAACAAAGACGGTATTAATTTATCAAAATACCGTCTTTTAAGCCAACAACACTGAATAGGTAATAGAATGCTTCCTCAAAGAACTGATAAAAACTTTCCATCTGCATTGAAATTAGCGCGTGAGTCAAAAGGATTAACTTACACACAGCTTGCTAAGTTACTTGATATTAGTCCAGTCATGCCATCTCGTTATGAAAATGAAGCTCATTCGAGCTTTTGCACTCCGAGACAAGATACATGGGAGAAACTAAATACCGTACTTTTTAGCGAAGTACAAACTAATAGTAATTTAGTCAAAGAACATGACGAACGAATTTATTTAGATGAAGCATCAGTTGAAGAAATAATCCATGAACTGAAATCGCGAGGAATTACCAACGTAAATATTAGTTTTTAACTTCATATTCTCTCGTTCCCACGCGGAGTGCGCGGGAATTAGGTGAAGCTATGTTAGCAGCGATAGCTAAAGCAAAATCTTAAAATATGAAGACACAACGCGCCTATAAATTCAGATTCTACCCAACTCAAGAGCAAATCGAACAACTTGCTAAAGAGTTTGGTTGTGCGCGTTTTGTTTACAACAGGGCGTTACTTGAAAAGCAGTACGCTTATCAGCAGTGGGGCGTTCACTTATCGGCACAGTTTGATATTAGCAAGCACATCACCCAGTACAAGAAAACTGAGCAATACCAGTGGTTAAATGAAGTCACGGCTGGGTGTTTAATCCAAAAGTTAATAGATGTAGACAAAGCTTATGAAAACTTTTTTAAGGGACGGGCGAAGTTTCCAAGGTTCAAGAAAAAAGACCACGCACAGTCTGTTAGGTATGCGCTGGATCAGCGACACATAACCAAGAATTACCGACCTTGTGAATTATTAAAACTTCCTAAACTGGGAAGTCTTAAACTCACTTGGTCAAAGAGACCATCAGGAATACCCAAAATGGCGACCGTTAGCAAAACAACAAGCGGTAAGTATTTTGTAAGTTTTGCCTGTGAGGTTGAGATTGACGCATTACCGAAGACAGGATTAACCGTAGGCATTGATATAGGCATAAAGGACGTGATTGTAACCAGTGATGGTTTTAAATCAGGTTCGCCTAAATTTACCTATAGCTATGCAAGACAATTGAAACATGAACAAAAAAGTTTGAGCCGAAAAACCAAAGGCTCGAACCGATACCAAGACCAACGGCTAGTCGTCGCAAAAATACACGAAAAAATAACCAACTCGCGTAGGCATTTTTTGCACGAACTTACGACTAATTTAGTGCGGCAGTACGATGTAATAAAGATTGAAGACTTGAATGTGCGGGGAATGATGGCGAATAAAAAGCTATCCAAAGCCGTAGCGGACGTGGGTATTTTTGAACTAACCAGACAACTTGAGTATAAGGCGGCTTGGTATGGTAAAGAAGTTCATAAAATATCACGCTGGTTTCCAAGCACTAAAACGTGTAGTGATTGTGGAAATACTCAAGTCATGAAGTTATCGGACAGAATTTATAACTGCCCCGTGTGCAAGTTATCAATTGACCGTGATTTAAACGCGGCGATTAATATAAAAACGGCTGAGAGAGTCGAGCGTGGAGTGTCAAACCAACTTATAGGCGAAGCGAAAGCAAGCCAGAATAAGGGCATTTTGAAGCGCGAAAGTAAAAATACAACGTAGCCTGTCTGGAACAGGCGTAGTTGTGTTAAGAAACAAACTCTAATTTCTGTTAATCTATAGGCAAATATTTATGTGAAATAGGATTATTGAATGTTAATTTTTAGATTGTCTTTTGTCGCTATCCTCATCTTGTTGAATGGTTGCGCGGGTTCGTTAGATAAGCCTAGTGAACCAAAGTCCGTTGTACCTGCTAAGGAAACGGAAAATAAAGAAAAAACTAAACAAAAAGAAGTAAAAACTGCCATTGATCCTGATGTGATGTTTATGCTGTTGACCGCAGAAATTGCAGGGCAAAGAGATCAGTATGATGTTGCATTAGAGGGCTATATGGAAGCCGCTAAGCGAGTGAATGATCCGCGTTTTGCTGAAAGAGCGGCTGTGATTGCTATGTACATGAAAGACAGCCCAAAAACTCAAGAGGCGGTGTCTTTATGGTTGAAGCATGATGCAAAAAATCTGACGGCTCGAAAAATTGCCACGTTATCAGCACTCAGAGCGGATGATAAACCTGCGGCGGTTGAGCATTTGTCCGCGCTACTTAAGGCTGATCCTGCGGGCTTTGAAACTACCTTGCTTGAGTTGGGTGGTGTGTTACAAAAAGAAGGCAAAATCGAGATTATGTACGATACACTAACCGCACTATCGGTAAAGCAACCTAATCAGGCGGTTATTTATTTTGCCCAGTCATTGCTCGCCTTACAGGTAAAAAATATGACAGTGGCTGAACAACAAATACAAAAAGCTATAAAAATACAGCCTGATTGGGATAAAGCCTTAATTCTTCAAGCGCAGATAGCCATGCTGTCTGGCGATATGAACAAGGCAAAAACCATCATAAAAAATGCCAGTGTTAAGTATCCTAACAATGACAAAATTAAAAAGCTGTTTGCTCAACTGCTAATAAAAGCGGAAAACTATAAAGAAGCCAGTGAGCTTTATCAGCAACTGGTCGCAGCTGATTCAAAGGACATAGAAAGTGAATTTACCTTAGGCCTAGTGTATTTGCAATTAGACCAAGATGAGCAAGCAGAAGAGATTTTTAATAAGTTGCTGGAGCTGCCTGATTGGAAGTATCAAGCCAGCTTCTATTTAGGAAAACTAGAAGAAAAACATGGAGCTATTGATAAAGCAATCGTTTGGTTTGATAAAGTAACCGAAGGCGATTTTGCTCTTGATGCGGCACTTGAATCGATTTCCTTATTAGCAAAAAATAAGCGGTTTGATGCAGTAAATACCCGTTTGAGTGGTTTGCCTAGTCGGTTTCCAGCACAAAAACCGCGTATTTTGTTGATTCAGGCAGAAATGTATAGCCAACAAAAGCAATACCAAAAAGCTTTCGACTTATTGACTGGCGCGTTAGTTGAACAGCCTGAGCAACAAGAATTTTTATATACTCGCGCTTTAATTGCGGAGCATCTGAATAGGCTAGATGTATTGGAAAAAGATTTAAAGAAAATATTGGAAAAAGAACCCAATAATGTGGAAGCATTAAATGCCTTAGGCTATAGCTTATTGACCGATCATACGCGCTATGGTGAAGCAGAACGCTATTTGCAAAAAGCAATTAAATTGCGCCCCGATGAAGCAGTTATCATGGACAGTTTTGGCTGGCTACAGTTTAAGCTGGGACATAATCAAGCTGCTTTAGATTACTTGCAACGTGCCTACGCAAAACAACAAGAAAACGAAATAGCCGCCCATATTGCCGAAGTATTATGGACTATGGGTAAAAAAGACGACGCTAAAAAATTATTTGATGAAGTAATCAAAGACGCACCAGAAGATGAATATTTACTGGATTTTCAACGTCGAATTTTGAATAAAGCGAAATAACCGTGTTGCAGACTAAAGTAAAATTAATCATTTGGTTTTTTTGTCTATTGTTATTATCGGGATGTTCGTTTTTTACAGTAGAACCGAATATTCCGTATTCAAAAACCGCAACCTTGCCATTGTACAAACTAGAGCAATGGTCATTAGAAGGTAGATTGTCAGTCACAGGACGTAATGATTCTTGGACGGCAAATGTCGATTGGCAGCATTTTCTGAATAAAGAGAAAATAAAATTATCAGGACCGTTAGGGCAGGGGGCAACGCTAATTCAATTAAGCAAAGGCGTAGTCACTATCGATAGAGGGGATGGTAAAGTGCAAACTTCAAACCAACCAGAAGCCTTTATTAATCAGCAACTAGGGCTATTTGTTCCAGTGCAGTCATTGCGCTATTGGGTTATTGGTTTGCCAGAACCTACTATGGATTTTGTCGAAACCGCCACAGGCTTTAAACAAGCGGGCTGGCTAATCGAATACAAACAAATGCAGGCTGTTAAAACAATCACTATGCCTTACAAACTCAATGTGACTAATGAGCAAGTCAAATTAAAATTAATCGTAGACCAGTGGTTGTTACCATGACACAAACACAAAATGGCTGGGGAGAGAAATACCCTGCCCCTGCAAAATTAAATTTAATGCTAAGAATTGTCGGGCAGCGAGCTGATGGTTATCACTTACTGCAAACTGTGTTTCAATTTGTCGATTTATGCGACTGGATAAGCTTTCATCCTGCGGCTGATGGGCGCGTGTCTTTGCAAAAACCATTAGCAGGTGTTGCCGAAGCCGATGATTTAACGGTGAGAGCCGCAAATCTGCTAAAAGCCGAAACAGGCTGTAAGCTAGGCGTGAGCATCGCTGTTGAAAAAAATCTGCCGATGGGTGGCGGGCTGGGTGGGGGTAGTTCCGATGCGGCAACTACCTTAGTCGTGTTGAATAAATTATGGCAACTTAAGCTCTCCACAGAAAAACTCATGACTTTAGGTTTGTCTTTAGGTGCGGATGTGCCAATATTTGTTTACGGTCATTCAGCTTGGGCAGAAGGTGTAGGTGAAAAAATAGAAAAAATAACTGTTCCAGAACAATGGGTTGTTATTATTAAGCCCGATTGTCATGTCAATACAGGTGAAATTTTTTCAACTAAAGAATTGACACGCAATAGTAAATCCATCAGAATAGCCGACTTTGTAGCAGGTCAACACCAAAATGATTGCATTGCGGTGGTGTGCCAGCGTTATCCATCTGTTCAGAGAGCTTTGGTTGATTTAGCTGATTTTTCAGAGGCAAGATTAACTGGAACAGGGGCATGTGTTTTTGCACAGTTTGATTCACAAGAGTCGGCAGACAGAGCTTATCAGTCACTTAAAAGCAAGTGGCAGGTTTATCTGGCTAAAGGCATAAACGAATCGCCTTTGCTTACCAAGCTACGAATGGATGGCTAACCATCATGATTATTGGGTCGTCGCCAAGCGGTAAGGCACGGGGTTTTGATCTCCGCATACCAAGGTTCGAATCCTTGCGACCCAGCCATTATTTACTTACCTCCACTAAATTCTTTTGGGAGTCTTGAATGAATGACACCTCTATGATGGTGTTTTCTGGAAACGCTAACCTTGATTTATCTGAGGGCATCGTTAAGAAACTCAATATGCGCCTGGGAATGGCCGCTGTTGGCAGATTTAGTGATGGCGAAATTGCGGTAGAAATTCAAGAAAACGTTCGCGGTAAAGACGTTTTCGTTATTCAACCGACTTGCTCGCCCACCAATGAAAATTTAATGGAATTGCTGGTGATGATAGACGCACTTAAACGAGCGTCCGCATCACGAATTACGGCAGTCATACCCTATTACGGCTATGCACGACAAGATAGACGCACACGCTCAGCGCGTGTCCCTATCAGTGCTAAATTAGTCGCAAGAATGCTTGAGCAAGCAGGGGCGCATCGACTTTTGACGGTTGATTTACACGCCGATCAAATTCAAGGCTTTTTTGATATACCCGTTGATAATGTGTACTCATCGCCGATTCTTTTAGGTGATGTGTGGCGGCAACAATATCAAAACCTAATTGTGGTTTCGCCTGATGTCGGTGGTGTAGTTAGAGCAAGAGCTTTGGCTAAACGTTTAGATGATGCAGACCTTGCCATAATAGATAAGCGCAGACCCAAGGCGAATGTATCTGAGATTATGCACATCATTGGCGATGTCGATGGACGCACCTGTGTATTAGTGGATGATTTAGTTGATACCGCAGGGACTTTATGTAATGCGGCAGCTGCATTAAAAAAACACGGAGCTGTTAAAGTCGTTGCCTACTGTACTCATGCTGTGTTATCAGGTTCTGCGATGAACAATATCAATAAATCTGATCTTGATGAATTAGTGGTGACTGATACCATCCCGTTAAGTATGGATGCTATTCAATCAGGAAAAATAAGACAGTTAAGCGTAGCAGAAATGCTTGCTGAGACAATAAGACGTATCGCAGTGGGTGAGTCAGTTAGCTCGCTCTATGTAGATTAAGAATTTAGTGTCTGTGTTTTAATGCACGGACTTTTGAAGAAAAATGGTGAGGAAAAATGTCTAACGTATTTGAATTTGTTGCCGAAAGTCGTGGGCAATCAGGTAAAAGCGCAGCAAAAAGAGCGCGTCACATCGGTAATGTACCAGCAGTAATATACGGTGGGCATCAAGAGCCTAAAATGTTGATGCTTAATCACAATGAAGTCATTAAGCATCTTGCACATGAAGCGGTTTATTCTCATGTATTAGACGTAACAGTTGACGGAAAAACTGAAAAAGCAATTTTGAAAGGGATACAACGTAAACCATCTGGCGTTCAAATATTACACATGGACTTTTTGCGTGTTGACATGACCGAAACCGTAAAAGTACACGTTCCTTTACATTTTACCAACGAACACACTGGTATTGGTGGTAAAAAAGGCGGTATCGCTGCTCATTCCATGACTGATGTAGAAGTGTCTTGCTTACCTTCAGCATTGCCTGAATACATCGAAGTCAGCTTAGCGACGTTAGATGTAGGTGAAACATTACATCTTTCTGATCTAGTATTACCAGCAGGCGTTAGTATTGTTGTATTAGCACAAGGTGCGGAACATAACCTACCTGTCGTTTCTATGATGGCTTCAAAAGCAACTAAAGACGATACTGCTGCTTAATAATGATTAAACTTATCGTTGGCTTGGGTAATCCTGGTCGGCAGTACGAAAAGACCCGGCATAATGCTGGGTTTTTGTTTTTAGACACCTTAGTCGATCAGCTAGGCTGCACTTGGGTTAACGAAGCCAAGTTTCAAGGTGTTTTTTCCCAAGGCAAGATTGCCAACACCCCAGTCATGCTACTGAAGCCCGACACTTTCATGAATCGAAGTGGGCAATCAGTCGGCAAAATCGCCCGCTATTACAAGCTACAACCCGAAGAAATTCTAGTCGTTCATGACGAATTGGATTTTAATCCAGGTTTAGTCAAACTGAAAAAAGACGGCGGTCACGCTGGACATAACGGACTACGAGACATTATCGCCCATTTAAATTCCAAAGATTTTTACCGCCTAAGAATCGGCATCGGTCGCCCTGCCGCTGGTAAAGTCGTTGCTGATTTCGTGTTATCATCCCCACCAAAAAGTGAATTCGAGTTATTGTTGACTGCTTTTGATTTGAGCAGAAGCTATATTCCACAAATGATTAATGGCGATATGGCGGCGGTGATGAACTTGATAAACACACCGAAAAAATAAAACACAGATAACATCCTTTCAAAGGATGTTATCTGTTCAGTTGTTGCTGCATGATATGCTTGACTCAGCTAATGGATCACCACCTATAGCTGACGCACTATAAATTGATGCTTACTCTTTCTGCGGCTTCGTGCATTTCAAAAGCTGGAAGACCATAGGCTATTTCAACGCCTGTTTTTTGCTTACAGGCAGGACAAATATATTTTCTGGTAGTCATAAAATCACCTCAATCATTCGGGTTAAACACTGCCCCCCATACCCTCAATAAACGTATCAATGAACGCTTTTATTTTAGCCGCAACCCGCTCGATAATTGATTTACTCTCTCGTATCTTAGGCTTAAAGCTCAACGCGCCTTTAATTTGTTGTTCTCTGGGTAGACGATTATTAAACAGGTAGCTGTTTAATAAGTTTTGCAGGTGTTCAGGTACTAAATTTTCTTCCTGACATAATTCTTCAAAGGCTTTTTGTCGATGTTCAGTCCAAAATGCACTGAAAGCATCCATGACGTTTTCATTGGCATTGAGTTTGGGTAAGTTATTGCTAATAAAGGCTTCAATTAACACGCGCTTACTGCGTAACTGTATTTCACCTGCTAATAAATCAACAATGGCTTTGCGCTGTGTCGCGCTGTTTGCTGGATTGTCTTTAGTCAGTTTTTGCAATAGCCCTAAAATATAGGCGACATTAATATCATCGCGGTGAATCAAGGTTAATTCAAAATCGACATCTTCTAAAATAGACGTTTTTTCGCCGCTCTGTTTTTCTTTAACCACCTTGTCGTGTAAATCCAAGTATTTACTTTTGTAGTCGTCAAAATCTTGTTCGGGCAAATTCAAATCTACTGCTGAAAAATCGGCAAAGGTAGTCAGAATATTTTTAATGCGTAGCAATTCTCTAAACTGGGTGACAAATTCCAGTTGTTCAACTTCGCTAGGCAACTGGTCAACACTCTGCACAGTGGGCGCGGTGTTTAATAATTTCTCTACGGTTTGATTAAAGTCTTCAAGGTAATCCTGATATGGCTTAACTAAAACCGTTTCTTTTGCATTTGGATTAGAAAATAAGGCAATAGCTTCATCGGTGGCGGCTTTCAGGTTACGAAAACAAACGATATTACCCTGTGATTTTTTCTCGTTCAGGATGCGATTAGTGCGTGAAAAGGCTTGTACTAGCCCGTGAAATTTTAGGTTTTTATCGACATACAAGGTATTCAAACGTGGACTATCAAAGCCTGTTAAAAACATATTCACGACTAGCAAAATATCCACTTCTCCAGCGCGTACCCGCTTAGCAATATCCTGATAGTAATTGTAAAAACTTTGGCTGTCAGTGCCGTATTTTGTACCAAACAGCCCGTTATAGTCCTGTATAAACTCGTCCAATTTATCACGGCTGGATTGGTTAATTTTCCCGCCTGTCGGTACTTCTAGCGGTTCTTCGGGGATTAAGCCATTGATTAGTCCGTTAGCGTCTGGGTCTTCTTCATTAGCGGCATAACTGAAAATCGTGGCGATTTTTAACGGCTTGCTTGCGGTGGCTTGTTGGCGTTTGAATAAATCATAATAACGAATCAAAGTAGCCACGTTACTGACACAAAACAGCGCGGTAAAATCGGGGGCTTTGGTCTTTTGCCGATGGTGTTCAAGCACATAATCAACAATCTTTTCTAAGCGTGTTTCGCTTTCTAGCAGTTCTTTGGTATCAATCGACTCAACGGCAATATCCAATTCATTCGCGCTGGTTTTGCGTGAATATTTGCCGACATATTCCACTGAAAACCGCAGCACGTTTTCATCACGGATAGCATCAACAATGACGTATTTATGTAAACATTCACCGAATAATGACGCGGTGGTTTGTTGATTACCGATTGACCCCGCCGCGTTATCGGCAAAAATGGGCGTACCTGTAAAACCAAACATTTGTGCCTGTTTAAAAAACTTCTTAATATTTTGATGCGTTTCACCGAATTGGCTACGGTGGCATTCATCAAAAATAAACACAAACTTTTCATCTTGCAAGTGTGCCACTTTCTCAAAATAGCGCGGGTTCTGAATCGCATTATTGAGTTTTTGAATGGTGGTAACAATCAGCTTACAACCCTCATCTTGTAACTGCTCAACTAATTTGTGGGTGTCGCTGGTATTATCAACACAACCTTTAGAAAAGGCGTTAAATTCACGCGCCGTTTGATAATCCAAGTCTTTACGGTCAACGACAAATAAAACCTTATGCACTTTCGGCAAACGCATAATAATTTGACTGGCTTTAAACGAAGTCAGGGTTTTTCCTGATCCTGTGGTATGCCAGATATAAGCGTTGTTAGTGCTGTTCTTGACTTGATTCACTAAAGCTTCAGCCGCGTAAAACTGATAGGGTCGTAACACCATCAATATTTTCGCCGTTTCGTTCAGCACGGTGTAATGGGTAATCATTTTGGCAATATGGCATTGCTTTAAAAACGCCGCTGTGAACTCATGACAATCTGATAAGCGTTGATTTTTCTCGTCTGTCCAGACAAAGGTTTGTTCAAAAGATTGCTTGCTGTTGTTGGCAAAGAATTTAGTATCAACACCATTACTGATAATGAAGAGCTGAACGTATTGAAATAACCCTGCCCCTGCATTGTAAGAATCACGCTGATAGCGGTTAATTTGATGAAAGGCAACTTTTAACTCTGCACCGCGTTTTTTCAGTTCAATTTGTACCAATGGCAAGCCATTGATTAACAAAGTCACGTCATAACGGTTTTTACGCTTGCCCTCCATCGTCACTTGATGAGTGACTTGAAATTCATTCATACACCAATCATCAGAGTTTAAAAAACGCAACCAAACCGTGTCATCGTTATCGCGTTTTAAAGGCATTCTATCGCGTAGAATTTTAGCCCGTTCAAACACTGCTCCCGTGTTCAAATGATTTAAAACTTGCTCAAATTCAGCCGTACTTAACTTAATATCGTGGTTATGGCGTTCTAATTGTCGCTTGAGATTGCCGCGCATATCAGTATCGGTGTCGATACGGACAAACTCGTATTCCATGCCTTTAAGCTGGGCAATTAGGGCTTGTTCTAGCGCGTATTCTGATTGGGTGGTCATGCCTGAGTTAAGTCCGTTTTTGAAAAGTCATCACCCCACAAACCCATTGGGCTGTTATCGTAGCCTAAAATTTCATCTGCACTTCTGCTGTCAAGCTCTGGCAAGTTGGCACACTGTTCAGAAATTTGCATCATCGCTTGGTATCTTTCGTTTTTTTTATTAGTTAAACGGGGCGTTTCAAAATCAATATCCGCCACTTCTGGCATTGCCAATAAATCAGTAATTAGCGTTTCTTCCTGTTCGCCTTGTTCTTTTAATAACTGCTTTTTAATCGCTGTTTCGATAAATTCTTGTACGTTGTCACGCTGTAAAACTTTCTGCCATAAGTCATCTGGCAATTCGATAATCAGTTGCATATTAAACCTCTAATTATTAATGTTGTAATAAACCGCGCTTGTACTGCTTTGTGCCGTTTAGTGCAATAGATTAATAAACGTCATCGTGCGTACCAATATCGACTAAAACAATCACATCATTTTGAATAATAAAACTGCAAACAATCCGATATTCAAACGTTAAACTGCACGCATAAAACTCGTTTAACTTGCCTGTTAACTTATGCGTTTTTAATGATGGCTCAAAAGGATTATTTTTTAGCTTGTTTAATACTTCATTATATTTATCAAGTAAATCGGCGTGTTTTTTAAAAAACTTGCGTTCTTTACGTTGATAACTTTCGTCTTTAATTAATTTCATCTTTCAGGCTCTGAATATGTGCATCTATGTCTTCAATTTCAGTAAAGCCAGAAAAATCACCTTGTTTTATTTTTTCCAAGGTTTTTAAACACATAACAGGGTCAATTTTTAAATCATCATCCATCGCCTGTTTTTCGCTGGATAACCCCAATCTAAAATAATGAATAAGGTCGTAAAGCTCAAACAGTTTAGCTTCTGGAATATATTGTAATTCGTTAATGATGTCGTCTTGTATCATGATGTTAGTCTCGGTGTAACTGTTGTAACAGTCCCTTTTTGTGTTGTTTTGTGCCGTTTAGCTGTGATTCGACTAGGGCTATTTTAGTGTCTAGGGCGGTCAGGAAGTTGGCTATTTTGGTTTGTTCTTTAACGCATGGAAAAGGTATTTTTAGCCATGAAAAAGCATCATAACTAATTTGTTTTCCATCTCTTATACCAACTACAGTTTTACTTAATTTTTCAATAAAATCTTCTTTTTTAAAACTTGGATTCAACTATTAAATGCAATTCATTTTTAGAGATTTAGAAGGGGGTCAACTGTTATAGTTTCATCCCCTCTCAATCCGACCAAAGATGGATAAGTCATGAAAACACACAAACAGTTGAC
>JBAXNR010000084.1:0-18865 GCA_037133675.1 Methylococcales bacterium | reverse complement strand
ACAATATTCGTAACCAATTGAGGTTCTCTTAATCACTCACTGTTTATGACTACCATATTGTGAATGGTACGCCTGTCGTAACAGTCAAGGTTTATCGCGACCACATTGAGGTTGAATAATAACAGTCAGCATACTGGTCCGTTATTTTTGCAGACCTTATGCAGTCACTTAAGACTTGATTATGAATCAGCGTTTCACAAAACGATTCTACTCTAACAACTCAACATTCTGGCTGGGTGATTGCTTGGTTACTGATTACGCAGCTTATTGGTAATCCCTTGGCTGTTTTCAGTCGGTCTTGCGTTTTGGATGTTTTTGTTTTTACGCCGTTAAGTAATGGCGGTCATCCGATGGAACATTCAGTTTTGGGTGTATCTATTCAGTTTGAATGGATTTTTTACCCTGTCGTACTGATTGGTTTGGCGATTGTCAGTTGGATTTTTTTCGCATTAAAAAAATATAAAATCGCGTTTATTACTACTTCACTGCAATTGTTATGCGCGGGGTCAGCAGTTTTACTTTTACTTTAAAATCGACTAACGGTTTGATGATGAACAGTATTTCTCAGAACGAACCAAACCAACCACTTTGCTTTGCGGGCAAAGTTTTTTACTAGGGCAACTCAACAGGCTTATACTGAGTTGCGAAATTTAAGGACTGCGTAACATCAGTTAATGACTGCCAGTCATACTCAAAAGTAAAAACAACAGACTCTCTTTTTTTAAAACCGACGAAACTATTTTAAGGACACCCTCTTATGAAAATCGCACAGTTTATTTTTGCCTGCATTCTTTTATTATCAGCTAGTGTTACTAATGCTGACGGACTTAGACGAGGTGGGTCTCTTTTTGGTGCTGTTGAATCAAACGGCGATGTTCGCATCGATGGAAGTATAAAAGGACGGTTTGAGTCAAATGGTGATATTCGCGTCAACGGTAGCCTAGAGGGACGCATTGAGTCTGATGGCAGTATAAGAAAAAATGGTAGTTTGATTGGAAAAGTAGAATCCAATGGCGATGTTAGGATTGATGGCAGTATCAGAGGAAAAATTGAAGACAATGGAGACGTAAGAGAAAAAGGAAGTATTATTGGTTCAGCCAGTGGTATCAACAAAGAACAAGCGGCTGTTATATTTTTCTTTGGTTTTTTTTGATAACGCTAAAGCACAATAAAATAATTCCGTTCGTGGTGAGCTTGTCGGAATCACATTCACACTTCGACAGGCTCAGTGCGAACGGTTTTGTAATCACAAAAACTACTTTAGCTATAACGCAAGCTTATTCATGCCGTTAAAGCTATTGGGGGTCTATTTTTTGATTACTCACACCATGCGGCACATGCGCTGCTGCCACTTGTTGTTCAACAGCCGATTGACAATGCCCTTTTTGGTCATCAAAAAATATGTCTGCACCAAAGGCTTTTAAAAAAGCACCTTTGGGTAAGCCGCCTAAAAACAAGGCTTCATCAATGCGAATTTCCCATGCTCTTAGGGTTCTCACTACTCTTTCATGGGCGGGTGCGCCCCGTGCTGTAACTAAGGCGGTTCTTATCGGTGAGGCATGAGGTTCAAAAAGGTTTTGAATATGATGTAATGCACCGAGGAAATCTTTAAATGGTCCACCCGATAACGGGGTTTTGGCTTCATGGCGTTCATTTTCAGAAAAGACCGCTAAGCCTCGTTGCTGATAAATGCGCTCTGAGTCATCGGAAAATAAAACCGCATCGCCATCAAAGGCGATGCGCAGTTGTTCGGAAGTTTGGGTGAGTGATGAGCCACTTAGAATGGTTGCTGCTGCAAAACCTGCGGCTAGCGTTTTGCTGACATCATCAGCATTAGTGGATAAAAATAAATGCGCTCCAAAAGCAGAAATATAACTATACGGTGACGCGCCACTGGTAAATGCAGCGCGGGTAATCGCTAGATTATGATGGTCAATAGAATTAAAAATTCGCAAGCCTGTATCCGCGCTGTTTTGTGAGACCAATACAATTTCTACCAGTGGCTCTTCTTCTGGACAATTCGCATTAATTGCCAAAAATTTTTTCACTAAAGCAAAGCCGTAACCCGCTTCTAACACTTCATCTTCATGGTCTATTTGATAACGGCAAAAAGCGTCTTTGCCTTGGGTTTCAAAAATAGCATGAGATTCATCCAGATTAAACAAGGCTCTGGATGAGATCGCGACAACCAGCTTAGGTTTAGTCATAGATTAGGGATTAATCCAAACTGAATCTAATTTAAGACTATCTTTGGCTTTCTTGGCGTAGGCAGTTGCTTCGTCCTTATTTTTAAAGCCTTTCACTTGTAGGCGATAGCGAGTTTGATTTTTAACAGTGAAAGAGGTGATCGTTACAGGAATACCTTTTTGCGCATAACTAGCTGCGGACTTTTTAGCATCTGCCAGTTGATTGGATGATGCTAAATTAACTGTCCAGCCAGAACTAGCCTGTGATTTGGTGTTATTGCTCGCTGGTGGATTGCTATTAGCGGCGGCTGGCTGTGGACTAGCATTACTACTTGCTTGTGGATTAGTCGCATTCATGACATTGTTAATGTCATTGGCTGGAACGGCAATCGCTTTGTCGATTTCACTTTCTTTTTTGGCAGTAGCGGTAGTATTTTTATTAGCAGCTTTGCTATTAGTTTGCGGCTTAGCAGTTGCTACAGCAAGAGGCTCACTTTGCTCTGCGCTGGTGTTTTTAACGGCTTTGGTTGCAAGTAGTGTTTTAACAGCGACTTCATGTACTGGTTTTTTCTCCACCGCAATCGCCGCCGCCACTATCGGCTGTGGATTATGAACAGTATCTGGCAATTTATTAGCATTGGCAGCTACTTTTGTGCCTGCTGCTTTCTCTAAATGAGAAATTTTGTTTTGCAATACAGCTATTTCATTGTGCAAATCATCACTTGATGCTTCAGATTGTTGTTTCAACTGCTCTATGACACCATTTAATTGATCTATAGAAGGATCTGTACCTTCCAAATCATCAGATGGAGCTTTAGCAATGTGTTTTATGTTATCTTCAAGCGTAGTAGTTGTGCCTGCTAAATCAGATACTTCTGATTTAGTTTTTAATAGCATGACCCCCAAAGTTGTAGCAGCAACTAACGCAGCGACTCCAAAAAATACCGATGTATAAGTCGCCTTTTTTATTTTTTCGGAAAAATCTTGTATCAGTTGCTCTTGTTGTTTGTTGATACTTTCTTGTTTGGATTTAAACTGACTTAATGCCGCAACTGCCATGCCCGCACCGTTGACAATGGGAGCTTGATTATCCATAGGCTGTTCTGCATCGATAGTGTCGCTATGGATTTGCTCGTTGGGCGTTGTAAATGTTTTTTCGAGTGTCATGGTATCTTGACTCCTATCAACAGTACTGAGTTTTTCAGTTTCAGCCGCTAACACAGGTTCAGGCTTAGTCGTCTTCCGCTGTTTGCGTTTATCAAAATAGTCCACATAAAAACTTGTTTTTATGTCTGAAATAGTCTGTGTTGGCTGCAAAATCGATTCATTGGCAACAAAACCATTGGCTGCAATAGTATTTTCAGCACTTGGTTTTTTGGTTTTATCACCGCTAATAGTGGGGTGTTCCGTTACCTCATCATCGGAAAAATGCGCTATCGGACTAGGAGCTAGATTGATGTTATCAGGAAGTACCTGAATTTCTGCTAACTCAAAATCAAAGTTCTCTGATTGAGGACTGAGTCGGTTTTGTCTGGACGTTGGTTTTTCGTCTGTGGAATCTTTCATGGTTGAACTCATGGATTGATGGGTAAATTTAGGTCTAAACGTCATTTTCATGGATGATAACCTGAAAAATGCTATATCCTATATTCTATTACTAATAAAACTTAATGTTGGTAAAGTTTCGCTCATTTATCAATAATCTCCAAAAGAAATTAAAAATACTATGCAACTCGCTATCACTATTTTAGGTTCTCATCAAAGTCGTTTCATGGCAGAAATACTGCCTGCCATACGCGACTGTAAATGTCATATTGTCGAAATAAGATCGTCCACTATTGGTCAATCTACCGCTGCTTATCTGTTGATTCAAGGTAATTGGAATCAAATTGCCAAATTTGAAAGCACCTTGGACGTGATACAAAAGCGGCTGGAGATAAAAGTTCAGAGCCTTAGAACCGAGGCAAAAGACAAAACCAAGGATTGCTTACCCTATTCATTGGAAACGATTTCTTTAGATCATGAGAACATTATAGAATCCGTTGCCACCTTTTTGCTGGATCGTGACATAGATATTGAGGAAATCACAGGTAGCTGTTATCAAGCACCTTATTTACAATCGTCAGTATTTTCCAGCAAGTTTGTTATTTTAGTCCCTGCATCTGTGTCTTTGCTAATGCTACGCGAAGAATTTATGGATCTTTGTGACCAGCTTAATATAGATGCTATTCTCGAACCCATAAAACGTTAGGACACCTCATGACTCAAGTGACTATTAATCAGCCTGTTGCTGATTTTGAAGCCCCCGCAACAGGCGATAAAACTATTAAATTGTCGGATTATGCAGGGCAGTTTGTGCTTATTTATTTTTACCCCAGAGACAACACCGCAGGTTGCACACAGCAAGCCCAGAATTTCCGTGATGCTCACGCGCAATTTACCGCGTTAAATACCGTTATTCTTGGCGTATCGCGTGATAGCGTACGCAGCCATGACCGATTTAAAGCCAAGCAGGAGTTGCCGTTTGATTTGCTTGCCGATCAAAATGAGGCACTATGTCAAACTTTTGAAGTAATAAAAATAAAACCCATGTATGGCAAAGAAGTACGCGGTATTGACCGCAGCAGCTTTTTAATTAATCCAGACGGCGTACTTGTTAAACAATGGCGTAAAGTAAAAGTTGCCAATCATTGTGATGAGCTATTGCAAGCGATTAAGCACTTTGCCGATGATACAAGTCTATAACTTGCCTAACACTGAAAAATAGTTGAGAATGCACGCCTTTTCTACTGACCATCCAGAATCGATTTAATGAACCAGAGCATCCGATCAATACTTTCTGCATTGTGCTATCGCCAGCGGTTAACGCTTGCGTTGGGCTTGGTGCTGGTATTAGGCGTGATGCTGTTCAATAGCTTAGTATCCGTTGATGTCAACGGCTGGAGTAGTGGTTTCACCCATCCATTACACGGTGGAGATCATTTTCTCACCATGTTGGCGGTCGGTATTTGGGCAGCGCAACTGCGTGGTAAAGCGATTTGGTTATTGCCACTCACTTTCGTCGGCGTGATGAGTTTAGGTGGTTTAGCAGGCGCGGCTGGGTTATTTATTCCCAGCGCAGAACTGATTATTCTCTTGTCTGGCTTGGTATTCAGCATCTTTATTGTCCGTAAAATCCGTTTTAGTAGTCAAACCAATGTCATCATCGTCGCATTTTTCGCATTTTTTCATGGTTTTGCACACGGACAAGAAATATCCACTTCCGCGAGTTTAATTTCTTATACCTTAGGTTTCATGGTAGCGACCTTGCTACTACACGGCGCGGGTATTTTAATCGTGCGCTTGCTGGTGATTATTTTCGCGTTATTCATTAGTCATTTAGCGTATGCACAGTCATCAGTTAATAATCTGCTAGTTAAAGCACCTGTACAAACCACACAAGCTAACAACACACACGAATTTTTCATTGCGGTGCATCCCGCACCACCCGATGATAGTCATGATAAACAACTGCTATACAGTGCTGAAGATAGCGATAGCAGTGGTGTAGGATGGGTAGAGCATAGCGAAACCCATCATAAACAGTCCTCTATACGATGGGTTTCGGCTATCGCCTCTACCCATCCTACGAAACTCCCATTGTTGCGTATTATTCATCATGCCTGTCGCTCTATAGCGGCTAAATGGCTGAGTGCCGATTGGTTAGATAATCAGCTTCTAGGTATTCATTTTTTAACCAGTGGTGCGGGCAAGACTTCGCCCCCCGTTGCGTCGATTAGCCATAACACGCCTCGCTTTTGCTCTACCGCTGTTTTTTGTCATTCTGCCACTCACGGCAAACAGGTTTTCAAAACCCCAGCTTTCGATTTATCACCTGCGTTTCATACGCTAGCGACCAGTTTTTTAACCAATGGCGTAGGCGCGACTTCGCCGCCTGTATTGACAATATCCGCTGTTGTTATTCCATTCGATGTAACCGAGCTTGCTGTTCGCAACTCGACCCCCTTTAAAAGCTCTACCGCGCTGTCAATTAGCCGCCCCTTATTTTCCAGTAATTCAATCATTTCCAAAACGCGATTCAAATCGCGCTCGCCACCGTTTGCCTTTTACTTCGACCAACAGCCTTGGTCATTCTGTTTTGCCAAACATTTAAACAGCCATAATAAAAATAATAGTGAGGAACAAGATGCACAGTCAACAGATAGTCCCATTTAACCTATCCTGCAAATCGCAAACCCTATGCTTACAAAAAGCGGGTTTAGTGATAGTAGCTTGGGTGTTGATGCTGAATTATGCAGACAATGCGCACGCCGCCGATAAGACTAAAGCTAAAGTCAATAAGCCGATTAAAACCCAGTCTAAAGCCAAAGAAGAAAAGTCGATAGAGCTTACTGAAATGGAAGTCAGTGCCACGCAACGCGCTGATGATTTAGTGGGGATTGCGGGTAGCGCGTCTCAAGGCAATGTCGGGCAAGAACAATTAAAATATCGCCCGATTACTCGCCCCAGTGAAATTTTAGAAACTGTTCCAGGGATGATTTCTTCACAACATAGCGGTGAAGGTAAAGCCAGTCAATATTATTTACGCGGTTTTAATCTCGACCACGGCACTGATTTTTTAACTCAAGTCGATGGCGTACCTGTGAATATGGCTTCGCATTCACACGGTCAAGGTTGGATGGATACCAACTTTTTAATTCCTGAAATGGTAAAAACCGTCAGTTATCAAAAAGGTAACTATTATGCAGAAAACGGTGATTTTTCCAGTACAGGCGCGGCAAATATTCAGTATTTCAATGAATTACCTAATAACACCGTTAAATTCACGGGTGGGAGTTTTGATTATTACCGTGGTTTAGGCATGGGATCACGCAAACTAGGCAATGGTAATTTATTGTTTGCAGGGGAAACCGTCCACAATAACGGCCCTTGGTCGGTAGGCAATGACTACATGAAATTTAACGGTGTATTGCGTTACAGTGAAGAGTACGCAAAATCAGGTTGGAATATCACCGCAATGGCGTATAAAGCCGCGTGGGGTTCGACTGACCAAATTCCTAAACGTGCCGTGTTAGACGGAACGCTTAACCATTTTGGTACTATAGACCCCACCGATGGCGGCAATAGTCAGCGTTATAGCTTAACGGGTGAATGGCATCGTCATTCTAACGATAGCGAAAGCAAAGTCATCGTTTACGGGCTATTTTCTAAATTGAATTTATTTTCCAACTTTAGTTATTTTTTAAATAATCCTGTGCAAGGTGACCAATTCGGACAACCCGATCAACGTTACACCACAGGCTTAAAAGCTACACACACCTTTTTTCATAAAATCGGTAAAGCGGAATCGGAAACTACCCTCGGTCTACAAGTGCGTAATGACAATGTTAAAAATGGCTTAACCCTCACCCAAGCCAAACAACAATATGACATTGTGCGCCAAGACAATATTTGGATTACCAATATCAGCCCCTACCTAGAAAATAAAACCCGTTGGAATGACTGGTTTCGTAGCACTGTCGGTGTGCGTTTTGATGGCTATCGTTTTAATGTCAACAACAGCAATCAATCGGGAAATAACGGCACCCAAACCGCAGGTATGTTTAGCCCAAAATTGGGTTTAGTGTTTGGCCCGTGGGCAAATACTGAGCTTTATTTAAATGGTGGCTTAGGCTTTCACAGTAATGACGCACGCGGCATTAACACCCAAGTTGATCCTGTGACAGGTTCATCTACCGATGCCACTGGTAATCAGATTAACAAAGCCGTGCCGCTGGCGCGTACTTACGGTGCAGAAGTCGGCGCGAGAACAACGTGGGTAGAAGGCTTACAAAGCACCCTAGCTGTGTGGTGGCTAGATATTGATTCCGAACTGTTATTTGTCGGTGATGCAGGGACTACCGAAGCCAGTCGCCCCAGTCGCCGCTATGGTGTGGAATGGGCAAACTTTTATTCGCCCACTGATTGGATGACTTTTGATATGGATTTAAGTATGTCTAAATCACGGTTTCGGGGCAATGATCCCGCAGGTAACTATATTCCTGGTTCTGTGGGTACAGTGCTAGCGACAGGTGCGACTGTCCACGATGTCTGGGGTGGATTTTTTGGCGGTCCACGATTACGTTTCTTTGGTCCACGTTCATTAATTGAAGATAACAGCGTCCGTTCGAGTGCAACCATTTTGTTATCTGGCATGGTCGGCTACAAATTCAACCCAACGTGGACGGTACAAGCCGAAGCCTTCAACTTGCTTAACCGTAAAGACAGTGGCATAGACTATTACTATACCTCACGTTTACCCAACGAAGACGCTGCGGGCGTAGCTGACAAACATTTTCACCCTGTTGAACCGATTAGCTTTCGTTTGAGTATATCAGCGAATTTTTAAGCATTCAGAACAAGAGAATTGTAAGTTGTTGGGGGTCTGCCAAACCCCAACACTGACGTTTAACTGAATGTCGAAACTAGGCTTGTTCACTTAAACTGCATAACGCACTTGTGCTAGTCAACAGCCTATACGATACTCACACCACTTTGTTACTTTTCGAGAATGATACTATGCAAGATTTTACCAATATTAAAGCCCTTATCATTGACATGGATGGCGTGTTATGGCACGGCGATAAAGCCATTGCGGGGTTAACCGAGTTTTTTCAATTGCTGCGCGATAGAGAAATCCGTTTCATTTTAGCGACTAATAATGCCAGTTTGACCCGTGAGCAGTATGTCACTAAGTTAGCAAAAATGGGGGTGACGGTGGCATTAAATGAAATTCTCACGTCGGGTATCGCCACGGCTTTGTATCTTGCTGAGCATTATGAACCTGAGAAAACGCGGGTTTATGTGTTGGGTGAAGACGGGGCGAGTCAGCCATTAGCGGAGTTGGGCTTCACACTGACTGGGCTTTATGAGGTCAATGCCGATGTGGTAGTGGTGGGTAAAGATTCCACGCTGACTTGGGATAAGTTAGCAACGGCAACCTTAAATGTGCGTAATGGCGCAGCCTTTATCGGCACCAATGCGGATACTACGTTACCGACTGAACACGGTATCACCCACGGTAATGGCGCGATTTTAGCCGCCATTCAAACAGCATCGGATGTCATGCCCTTGTGTGTCGGTAAACCTGAGCCGATTATGTATCAACAAGCGATTGCGTTATTAGGCTCGTCATTGGATGAAACTATTGCTATTGGCGACCGCGTAGAAACAGATATTTTGGGCGCGGTCAATACGGGTATTCGTAGTTTGATGGTATTGACGGGTATTTCCAGTGAGGCGGATTTAGTGGAGTTGGATTATCAACCGACTTGGGTACTGCCCGATTTGGAAGCAGTGACTGCCGCATTACAAAACCTATAATTTAATTTTTTGGAGAGCGTTATGAGTAATAGGATTCCAACGATAGTAAATGGGACTAGATATGAAGCCCTAACTGAAGCTATGGAAACCAGTGGTTTCAATAAGAGGGGTGAAAAATTTTGGCACCACCATAGGCAAATTAAAAAGCACCTAAAAGAGGCTGAAAATGATGCAGGTAATGATGTCGCGTTTACATTAGGCAATTGAGAGTGGGTTCATCATGAAAAAATTTATTAATCAAGTCGATACTTTATTAGATGAAAGCCTGAACGGTTTTGCAAAAGCGCATGGCGATATTATTCAGCTCAATAGTAAGCCGCGTTTTATACAACGCCTGAACATTAACACCCATAAAGTGGCGTTAATTTCGGGGGGTGGTTCAGGGCATGAACCGTTGCATACGGGATTTGTCGGCGTTGGAATGTTGGATGCCGCGTGTGCAGGGCAAGTTTTCACCTCGCCGACTCCCGATCAAATGCTTGCCGCAGCACAAGCCGTTGGTAGTGAAGCAGGTGTTTTATTCATCGTGAAAAATTATGCAGGCGATGTGATGAATTTTGAAATCGCCGCTGAAATGTTGGAGTGTCCGAATGCGACGGTGTTGGTGGCTGATGATGTGTCGCTACCCAAAACGCACAGCACAGGACGGCGTGGCGTAGCGGGTACGTTAATCGTAGAAAAAATCGTCGGTGCAGCGGCAGAAAACGGTACGGATTTGGCAACCTGTAAGGCGTTGGGCGATAGAGTCAATGCAGCGACCGCGTCAATGGGCGTGGCTTTGAACAGTTGTACCGTGCCTGCGTTGGGTCATCCTACTTTTACTATCAGCGACACGGAAATGGAAATGGGCGTTGGTATACATGGTGAACGTGGACACGACACCTTACCTTTAGCGTCTGCCAGTGAAATTGTCGAACACATAGCCACGGCGATTGATGCTGAATTACAACCCAAAGCGGGACAAGCGGTGTTACTGCACGTCAATGGTTTTGGCGCGACTCCGTTAATGGAATTGTATTTGATATATGAATTAGCTGCGCAGTTTTGGCAAGCACGCGGCGTTAATATCACGCGCTCGTTGGTGGGCAATTACACCACATCGATTGATATGGCAGGGTGTTCAATTACCTTGACGTTGATGGATGATGAATTATTGGCGTTGTGGGATGCGCCTGTACATACAGCGGCGTTACGCTGGGGTTGTTAGCGTCCACGAAAAACACGAAAAATATAGGGTTTTCCTAGCCAATAAAACTTCCAGTGGTGCTTGATATTCGGTTGAATAGCTACCATATCTGCGGATTGTTATTTATTTTCTAAGCACTGCTTGCCATTTCGTTGCTGTGCTATTTAGCATTTATAATAGATACCCTGTTATCTGTTTTATAATAACGCCCACTAACAACACAATAGATTATTAACTCATGGCAACAAAAGAAGACTTTTATAAATTGCTGGGCGTTGAACGTAACGCCAGTGATGCTGAAATTAAGAAAAGTTATCGTAGCAAAGCGATGAAATTTCATCCAGACAGAAACGCCGATAATCCCGCAGAAGCTGAAGCGAAGTTTAAACAAATTAAAGAAGCCTATGAGGTGTTATCCGACCCTAAAAAACGCGCAGCTTACGACCAATTTGGTCACGCAGGTGTTGATCCCTCAATGGGGGGTGGCAGACCAGGTGGTTTTAGTGGCGAAGGCTTCGGTGATATTTTTGGCGATGTGTTTGGCGATATTTTTGGCGGTAGCGGCGGTAGACAGCGTGGTAGTGGCGTGCAGCGAGGTTCAGATTTGCGCCATATTATGGAAATCACCTTAGAAGAAGCCGTTGCTGGGACTGAACAAAAAATTCATATTCCTGTGTTAGTTGGTTGTGGCGAGTGTGGCGGTTCGGGTGCTAAAAAAGGTTCTAGCCCAATTATTTGCTCAACTTGTCATGGTCATGGGCAAGTCAGAATGCAGCAAGGTTTCTTTTCTGTACAGCAAGCGTGTCCAACTTGTCGGGGTACAGGTAAACAAATTAAAGACCCCTGCGGTAAATGTTATGGTCAAGGTCGAGTACAAGAAACCAAAACGCTGTCAGTTAAAATTCCTGCTGGGGTAGATACAGGCGATAGAATTCGTTTAGCGGGTGAAGGTGAAGCGGGTGAACGCGGCGGCCCTGCTGGTGATTTGTATGTTGAAATTCAAGTAAAACCACATTCTATTTTCAATCGTGATGGAGCGAATTTGTATTGTGAAGTGCCGATTAGTTTCGTTACTGCTTGTTTAGGGGATAGCATTGAAGTGCCTACCTTAGATGGTAAAGTATTGTTAAAAATTCCTGCCGAAACGCAAACAGGCAAACAATTTAGATTACGCGGTAAAGGCGTTAAACAAGTACGCGGTGGACCTGTCGGTGATTTATTGTGCAAAGTGCAGATTGAAACGCCTGTGAATTTAACCAAAGATCAAAAAGCCTTAGTCGAAAAATTAGGCGAGTCGTTAACCAGTGGTGGTAAGCATCACAGCCCACAAGAGTCATCATGGTTGGATGGCGTAAAAAACTTTTTTGACAAACTCATTTGATAACCCAACGGGATAAGAGTTTATGAATCGTATTGCAATTGTAGGCGCGTCTGGGCGTATGGGTTTGTGCTTAATAAAAGCAGCCGTGGCAGTTAACCATGCGAGTGTTACTGCCGTTATTTCTCGTCCAGAAAGTTTAGCTATCGGTAAAGATGCAGGCGAATTAGCGGGTATTGGCACACTTGGTATTAAAGTGAAGGGTGATTTAGCCTTGGCTATGAGTGACTTTGATGTGTTGATTGATTTTACTCGTCCTGATGCGTCAATGGCGTTTATCGAACAATGCCGCCGTGCAGGTAAAAAAATAGTCATCGGTACAACAGGTTACAATGAAGCACAAAAAGCCGAAATTGCCAAAGCCGCTGAGAACATTGCCATCGTATTCGCACCCAATTTTAGTGTCGGGGTAAATTTGTCGCTAAAATTACTGGAAATGGCGGCTAAAGTCATGGGTGACAGCACCGATATTGAAATCATTGAAGCCCATCATCGCCATAAAGTCGATGCACCATCTGGCACAGCATTACGCATGGGCGAAGTGATAGCCAGCACTCTAGGTCGTGATTTAAAAGACTGCGCAGTCTATGGCAGAGAAGGCTATACAGGCGAACGTGATCGTAAAACCATCGGTTTTTCTACCATTCGTGCGGGTGATATTGTCGGTGAACACACAGTGATGTTTGCCGACGAAGGTGAGCGTTTAGAAATCACCCATAAAGCCAGTAGTCGCATGACTTTTGCGAATGGTGCGGTACGCGCAGCGGTTTGGTTAGCGGATAAAGAGAGCGGATTGTACGATATGCAGGATGTATTGGGTTTATCTTAAAATAGCTGGAGTACTAGCCTTGGTTTGTACTCCGATTAAATGCTTTGGTAAGGTGTGTTGATTGACTAGATAATCAGGCAGTAGATGGTTCGCCGCGTTGCCGTGGTTCAGCAGCACCTTTTCTTAAGTCATCAGATGACGGCGGCTTACTTGAATTGCGACTGGTCTTAACTGTCTTTTTTCCAGTTCTTCCAGCCTTACTTCCAACTTCTCTAGCCAATCAAACAACTTTACTATGAGTCCGTCTTTTTCTGCACATCTAGTTCTGCTTGGCTTGAGCGGTTTAGGGTTTTCATGGGATTAAGGATAGTTGAAATTGGGGGGCTAAGTAGTTACGAATTTTCTAGCGAATGCGGGCTTTCATTGTCACCAATCTCTTCTTCGGGTTCTTCTGGTTTTTCGCGTAATTCATAAAGATATATAGTCGCGCCTATCACTGCCGCAGGGCCTATGATGATATTTAATACAGGCAGTGTTAACCCTAACATGACAATTCCACCAAAACTCAACACCCCAAAACGCGCTGTTTTTAGCAGGGCTTTTTGTTCAACAAATAACAAACCTTGGTTTTCTAATGGGTATGCCATAAATTCCATTGCTAAACACCACGCACTGAATAAAGCAAAAATCACAGGTGCGATTATGTTAATGACTGGAATTACAAACAGGATTAACAAGGGCAGCATTCGCAGGAGAATGTACAGCACGCGTTTTAATTCTCCAACCATGACTTGTGCGATGGGCTGTTCAATCACTTGCGCCTCGCCGCTGATAAGTGCTTGAGTTCTTGCCGCTAGTACCCCATAAAACGGCGAAGCAATCAGATTAGCCAACACGGTAAAGCTAAAAAAACTCACCACAAAAAACAGAATGAAAAATAACGGCAATAATATCCAATTCAACCAATGCAGCCAATCTGGAATGAATTGAGTTACAAGCTCTTCCACATAGTAATAACCCAGTGCTAACGCCACGCTGTACAACACGAGATTGATAACAATCGGAATAATAATAAGGCTACGCAACCTAGGATTGGGCAACAATTTTAGCCCCTTGAGCAAAAACTCAACGGCAACTAACGGATTATTGGCTTTTTTAATCAAAATCATTTTAGCCCCCGCACTCCTTGCCCAGTGGCAGGATTTAATACCACGCCGCGCTCAGTTACTATTGCAGTAATCAGCTCAACAGGCGTGACATCAAACACGGGATTCCAAGCAGTGACATAGGAGTCTTCATCACGATAACAGTCGAGTAATAATTCATGCGGATGGCGTTCTTCAATTTTTATTTGATCACCTTGATTAATACCCCAATCAATGGTCGTGGTAGGCGCAACCACCATAAATCTAACATCGTGTTGTTTTGCCAATACCGCTAAGCCATAAGTACCAATTTTATTAGCCACATCACCATTAGCAGTAATGCGGTCTGCACCCACTACCACCCAATCAATCGCACCTGTTTTCATTAACCACGCGGCTGCAGAATCGGCAATCAGGGTAACAGGAATGTTTTCTTGTGCTAATTCCCACGCAGTGAGTCTCGCACCTTGTAACCAAGGACGGGTTTCACCCGCATAAACATCAATCGCATGGCGGCGATAACTGCTACGAATTACACCCAGTGCAGTACCATAACCGCCTGTCGCCAACGCGCCAGTATTACAATGAGTTAATACGCCTTTCGTACCTGCCAATAAATCAGCCCCTAATTCACCCATTTTGTGATTTGCGGCAATATCTTCGGCATGAATTTTTTCCGCGCACATTAAAATCGCCGCTAACGGATTGGTTGATTGTTGGCTGAGCGTTGCTTTCATTTGGTCTAATGCCCAAAATAAATTCACCGCTGTCGGGCGAGATTTTGCCAATAACTCAATATCGGCAATTACTTTTTGTCGCCAGTGATTAGATTGTGCGTAGTGTTTACGCACTGATAACACCACCCCGTAAGCGGCGGCAATACCAATCGCTGGCGCACCACGCACTCGCATACTGGTAATTGCGTTGGCGACTTCGGTTGCATCTTTATAATCATTATAAACAATGGCTTCAGGTAATAGTCTCTGATCCAATACTTTTAAGGCATCGCCTGTCCATTGCAAGGCCTGTACGGTTTCTTTCTGTTGTTTTGTCATTGCTTATTAAATCCTATCACTAAAAAGTTATAATCATCCCAACTTACCACAGGAACTCACCATGATAGTTGATACACTCATACACGCTGGCTGGATTATACCCGTAGAACCGCCATTCGATACACTCAAGCATCATAGCCTAGTCATTCATAAGGGTAGAATCTGTGATTTATTGCCCACTGAACTTGCTAAACAACGCTATCAGGCTACCACTGTCGAGAATCTGGAAAACCACGTTTTACTCCCAGGTCTTATTAATGCCCACACCCACGCGGCAATGAGTTTAATGCGTGGCATTGCCGATGATTTACCGTTAATGGATTGGTTACAAAATCATATCTGGCCATTAGAACAAAAATGGATGAGTGAAGAATTTGTTAAAGACGGAACGGATTTAGCCATTGCAGAAATGCTACGCGGCGGCACAACCTGTTTTAATGATATGTATTTTTTCCCTGACATCACTGCGCAACAAGTACAGCAAGCGGGCATACGCGCCACAGTTGGCTTGATTGTTATTGATTTTCCCAGTGTTTGGGCTAAAGACAGTAATGAGTATCTCAGCAAAGGCTTAAACTTGTCTGAACAACTAAAAGATTCAACCTTGTGTAGCACTGCGTTTGCACCCCACGCACCTTATACTGTCTCCGATGCACCGCTACAAAAAATTGCTGGTTATGCGCAAAAACTGCAATGCCCTGTGCATATTCATGTTCATGAAACCGCGTTTGAAGTTACGCAAGCCGTAGAACAAACAGGCAAACGTCCGTTACAACGCTTACAAGAATTAGGCTTGGTGAATGCGTCATTAATCGCTGTTCATGCCACCCAATTAACTGATGCAGAAATTTCGTTGCTTGCCGAAGCAGGCGCGACTATCGTGCATTGCCCTGAATCTAATTTAAAACTCGCCAGTGGATTTTGCCCTATTGCCAAGTGTTTAGACGCAGGTGTTAATGTCGCTTTAGGCACAGACGGCGCGGCAAGTAACAATGATTTGGATATGTTTGGCGAAATGCGCACTGCGGCTTTATTGGCTAAAGCCGTTGCCAACGATGCCAGCGCGGTGTCTGCAATGACTGCCTTGCGTATGGCTACTATTAACGGCGCAAAAGCCCTAGGCTTAGCGAATGAAATCGGTTCATTGCGAGTTGGCAAAGCGGCGGATGTGATTGCTGTTGATTTATCCTCATTGGAAACCCAGCCTTTATATTGCCCAGTATCGCAAATAGTTTATGCGGCAAGTCGTCAACAAGTGACTGATGTTTGGGTAGCAGGAAAACGATTATTACAACAACGTCAGCTTGCCACCTTAAACCTTAATGAATTAACTGCCAAAGTCACCAACTGGCAGCAGCGGCTTGCGGAAAAATAACATTGTCCAAACCCTGATTTACCCCCATAATTCGCGCATCGTAGATACTCTGTTCAAAATCAAGCTTACTTTTACGAAGCGACCTTGTTTTTTGTCGTCCAAGTTCAAGGCAACCAAACGGTTGTTCTTTAAGGCGGCAACGAAGTGTTTTCATCGGTGGAAGACCCGCGAGTGGAGCGAAATAAAAGACATCAGTTGATGGACATTATTATATTAACGATCTGTGCGGTGATAAGCGGAGCAGAAGGATGGGAAGCGATTGAGCAGTTTGGCAACGAAAAACAAGACTGGTTGAGGAAATGGATAGCCTTGGAAAACGGCATACCGTCACACGACTGCATGGCGCGAGTGATAGCGAGAATCGAGCCGAGTAAGCTGACGGAATGTTTTGTTGCGTGGGCGAGTCAAGTGGGTTTATCGCTGGGACAAGTCAAAACCGCTGAGAAATCTAACGAGATAACGGCGATACCCGCCTTGCTAGAGTTACTTGAAGTCAAAGGCTGCATCATTACCATTGATGCGATGGGCTGTCAGACTGACATTGCTAAAAAAATCATTGAAAAACAAGCAGACACTGTCTTAGCGGTTAAAGATAATCAAAAACAGTTGCATGAGGCAATCCGTGATTATTTCGAGGTTGCTAGGGTTGCTAACCAGCCCGCATTATGCCAACTGCAAGTGCATGAAAACATCAACGAAAACGTTTTAAAGCCGCTTTGAGCGATACCTTTAGAGACGATATTATTTTCTCTGTCTAATATTTATATGCGCTTGCCCTAGGGGATGGATTTGAATCTGACACTGAACTATAACTCACAGCTATGGGCGCATACCTCTGGCAGTGGTAATATAGAGCTAACTGCTAATAAACTGATTATGAAATAATAGGCGAAACAGTGGCAAAATTAGAATGACAAAATGGCATACTCAAAAGATTTCCGACAAAAAGTTTTATCGATAAGAGAAGAGCGAGACCTCAGTTTATTTCAACTTGGATTCAAGTCATAAATGCAATTCTAGTGTTCATGCAGCTTTGCGTTCAACTTGACCAAAAAACACTGCATGAGGTGTTTGGTAGTTTAACCCTTTTCGAGGGCGGTGGTTGAGGCGGTGCATGACTGCCTCAATCTGTTCATCCGTAATGTTCTCAAAACTACTGCCTTTGGGGAAATACTGGCGAATCAAGCCATTGGTATTCTCATTCAGACCCCGCTCCCATAACGAGTAAGGATGCGCAAAATACACTTTCGCATTCAGTTCTTTACTCATGGTTTCATGCCCTGCAAACTCTTTGCCATTATCGGCGGTAATGGTGAATACCTTGTCACTGTAAGGCTTAAGTAAGGTTATCGTTGCCGCCGTGACACCGTCAGCGTGTTTAGTCTCAACCCGTTTAATCAAGACCAGCTTGGAGTGACGATCCACAATCGTTACCAACGCGCCTTTGTGGTTTTGTCCAATCACGGTATCAATCTCCCAATCGCCTATTCTTGATTTTTCATCAACAATATCAGGATGTTGGTCAATACTCACCCGATTACAAATCTGTCCACGCTTATCTTTTGAGTCATATTTTTTACGGCGTTTTTTATGGGCTTGACGCAAGTGGGTGTATAAATCGCCGCCATTGCGCCTATCTGCCCAGATATGCTGGTATAGCTAACAGCCAATAAAATGATTAAAAAACCGTTCGCGCTGATCCTGTCGAAGCGTGAATGTGGTTCGACAAGCTCACCACGAACGTTATCATTTTATTATGCGTTAGCTTTAGCTGTCTTGGTAGCGTGTCGGTCTACCCATCACCTTAGTTGTGGTGGGAATTAATTCGCCTATTTTATGTTTTACAGCCATACAATTACCCTGCTTGCTTTCTTGTTTAGTCCGCTTCATAAATACACGCCGCGTATTACGGCTTTATTTTTTTGGGTTTTTTAGCTGTCTCAATTTCTACGAGTGGCGCGGTTAGTTTTCAAATAAAATGCGTCGTCTTTGCCGCCTGTGTAGGCATAGGCAGCAAAGACGGCTTTGTCTAGGGCGTTATGATTTTTTCTCAAGCACCGCTATTTTTTGTTTTAGAATCTCAGTTCGTAAATCGGTCATCGTTACCATGCAGTTTATTTTTTCCGCAACAAGTGAGCAATCACTTTCACGTTGTTTTAACCATGCCCGTTGCTCTGGTAACAGCATAGCCCTTACCTCTTTAGTAGTTCCATTCCATACAGTATTAATTTTGGTATTCGCTTCATCAAGTGGACTGGAAGATAACTGTTTTGCAGGTTCATTAGTTGGGTAGTCCCTACAAACCAATGCAGTTCCTAATTTATCAACAAGTTAGCCGAATAGGAGCTAACAATAAAAATCGCCAACTCAACGGCTGATTCGTTAAGCCCATCGCCATTGCGGGGGTTC
>JBAXNR010000083.1:0-19109 GCA_037133675.1 Methylococcales bacterium | reverse complement strand
CGAAAAAACTAATTTTAACGCTTAAGCAAGTTAATTTTTTATGAGAAAGCCGTGGTACTTAGCCTAGCCTATGTAGCGCATCTTATCGCGTTGTTTGGTGATGGTTTTCGCTTTGCTCTACCTATCTTACGAGTTTCCCCATAGGAATTACGCCTCGAATCTCCCATCCACTATTCGTGGTTTCCATTCCATTTCCTGTATTTGGTGCTTAAATATTTCCCGAAGTTTTTCTTGGATATCCAACTTTCCATTGCAATAGTCCGTCATCGTGTTCTCAATTGTCCGAATCATGAGAATAACCATCGGCAGCTTGGCAAGCCAATCCGTTACTTTATCAATCGTATTCATAAGTAATAACAATTTTAACCCCCCCAGTCCTTCTCGCTGTACCTCGAGAATCATTAACCGTTTAATCGTCATACGAATACTGAATTCTGTAGAAAATTTTATATCTTTTGTTTCCCCATTAGGAGTCACGCCACAAATCTCCCATTCAATCTTCGCTGTTATTCTAAAAAAGTAAAAAACATAAATATCATTAAATCCCCAATCCTCATATTCGATATTGATAGCTTTTACAGTTGGTGCAACTGTAAAGCGAAATGTTCTACAGTCAATTCCCATTTCTGCGCTGTCAAAGCCTTTGAAGCTAATAGAGTAGAATTCTTCGCTTTCAGATTTTAGATTATGGGTTATTCGCTTTGCATGAAAATTTGTATAATCGGGCGGCTTTGTACCTGTCGTACTCTGCGTGGGTGTACATATTAAAGCCGAAGTTCCCCCATCAATTTTTTCGCGGTTTGCTCCAACCCCTTTTGGACCATTTCCTCCACCAGCCATTGAACCACTCCTTAATATTTGTTAAAACCTCGTAAGCTCAATAATGAGTCGAGGTATAAATTACATTCCAGTTAAAAACCCTGTTAGGGTGCTATTTAACCAATCAACACCGTCGGCCACCCCATAACAATCGTACCACCATGAGCCATCGTATCCCCCATTCTGGCGGCAGGTTGCCCCATAATTAACACGGTCAGCGAGCCCAGTGCGATAACATCAGGCGGCCCTACGCAAAGTGCCATATCACCGACTCGGGCGGCAGGCATACCGCCTATCAAGACGGTGACGGCACAGGGTGGCAGTATTGGTCCGCCCACATGAGGAATAGGTGGCACACCTGGTGTTACCATCGGGCAGACGTGCATATCAGATAGTCTTGCGGCTGGTTGTCCCATAATCTTTCCTGCTACGATGAAAAGTTAAAATATGCTTTATTGAACTGTTCGACCATCGCCACCACTGGCGATATTGATGCCTTGTTGCAAAAAAAGCAGGTATTTGTCATTCACTTTACTGGCTTCGCCTTGGGTCGCTGCCAACATCACTGCACCTATCACCGCTTTAGCGTATAGTTTTTCAGTGGGCGGTATAACCGCGTGTGGTGTAGGTGATATGTCGTCACCGCTCCAAAATGCGGCAATGGCTGCCCAACTGGCAGCGGTTTTGTATTCGGTTGCCTCTGCCGCCGCTAGGGTTGGTTTGCAAGTGTTTTCAGTCGGTTTGTACACCCACGCCTCGGCAAGTTCAATGGCTTTGATTTCATTGGCTGGGGTTTTATCTGTGAGGGTGTTGCGAGCGCATAAACACGCCCACCATGTCGCTTCACGTTTAGGCAGGGCGTGTGCTAAAAACCGTACTGCGTCTGGATAAAGCTTAAGTGCTATCAGTTGATTAAGGTAATCCACTGTTGTTGGTTTATCTTGCAGTAACGCAATCGCTTGTTCATCGAATTTTATGCCTTGGGCAATCGCATCGGCATTCATTTGTTTGATTTTTATTAACGTTGATTCGGTCATGTTAATGCCTGCTAATTGATTTTGGTCATTAAGCCACTGAGTGTCAACCCAACATCGGCACTTACTGTGGTGAGTGGGCTGTTGGCATCCAATTTTGCAGTTGCGTCTACTTTTACCATGATACCGTTGACGGTAATGCCTTTTTGATCGAGTTTAATGGTGTTACTGCCGACTTTTAGTTCAATAGAATTCATGGCGGTAATTGTGACTTTGCCCACATCCACATCGAGCTTATAGTCACCTAAACTAATCTTAGTAGTGCTGTTACCTTTTTCGACCGTTAGGGTATCATTGCCCATCTTTAAAGTGGCGGTTCGGTCATTATAAATTTCTAGCGTCTGGTTGCCCTTATCTTTTTTATCCAGCCCGATTTTTCGGGTTTCATTATTTTCGACCACGCAGTTAAGGTCTTTTTCCGCATGAAAATAAACTTCTTCTGAACCTTTTTTATCTTCAAAACGCAGTTCATTAAAATTATCGGCGACACCTTCTTTAGAGCTGCGGCTTTTGAGTCCACTTTGGGTTTGATTGGCAGGTAAGGTGTAGGGTGGCATTTGATTGGCATTGTACACACTGCCTGTTATCAGGGGTCTATCGGGATTGCCTTCTAAAAAGCCCACCACGACTTCTTGCCCTATACGCGGTAAAGATACCCAACCCCATTGTTTACCTGCGACAGGGTAGGCAACCCGTATCCAACACGAGCTAGTTTCATTCTGTTTGCCATTTCTTTCCCAGTGAAACTGTACTTTAATACGTCCGTATTTGTCCGTCCAAATTTCTTCACCGCTTTTACCAACTACGGTGGCCGTTTGTGGTCCTTGCACAAAAGGCGCGGGGGTTAGTCGTTGGGGGCGAAACTGCTGAGTTGACCGAATCGCCTTAAAACTGCATTCATAATGGTCATCTTCGGCAGAAGAACCGCTACGATATTGGTTGCATACAATAATGAAATTAGCTGAGATAACAATATGTTTGGTATTTTCAGGGGCAATGTAATGATCTTTTAGGGTAAATAACATTCCTGTGGTTAAACCAAGTGCGTTACCTCTACCTTGCATGACTTCATGTTCGGTTTGTAACTCATCCAGTCGAATATTGGCATAACTTTCTCCAAGCGGGGGTTCAAAGTAATTACCTGGATAATCATATTGTTCACCTTCAGCATGGCTGTGTGGTTTTTTCTCAGTGAATTTGGTGACTAGAGGGCTTTTGGGTTTTTCAAAGTCATAATCGTTTAGCACATAAGTCCCTGATTGGACTTTGTGAGCGGTATGCCACTCGAAAATATGATCTTGTTTTCGTCGTCCTACATTTTCAGGTGGAAAATAGGGAATCGTGGCGTACCCTGCAATCGTTTGATAGACACCGACAGAATCGCCAATCACTAAGGTATGTTTAGTTTTTTCGTGTTTAAAGAAATAAAAAATGCCTTCGTCTTCCATTAAGCGACTGACAAAATTAAAATCCGTTTCACGGTATTGAACACAATAATTTCGAGTTTTATACGAGCGCGTTAATTCCAGTTTAAAATCACTAAACTGATTGGCTGTAAATACTTCTTTAATAATATCTGGAACGGATTTTTCTTGAAAAATACGACAATTACTGGTGCGTGTTAAAAACCATAACCAAGGACGCAATACTGCACGGTATAAAAAACAATCTTCCCCTACACCGTAATGCCTAAATTGAGTGACTAACCCGTGAAAATAGCGGATACCTGCCCCATCTGGTAATTCCAAGGCAACCGTCATTGCCTGTCCAAGCACCTTATTAACAGGAAAACCTGCGGTTGTGATCGATCCTGAACTTTTATTTCCAACTATTAAGTCCACTTCATACTCAAAAAGTCGGCTCATTTCTTCATAGCCACTCATGCGGCTAAATAGCAAGGTGTCTGAACCTAAAGGGGTTGTCACTGAAGCAAGGCGAGACATAACTAAGGACTCCTGATAAAAAATGAGTGGACTGGACGTAACTTGTAAGCGGCAAAGCTAAAAATCACTATTTATGATACTCCTAATTTACCAGCGTAAAAACATTCTTGGATTCAAGTCATCAGTCGCCTCGACCGCCACCTTTTTTTATCATCATTCCTTTCGACGGATTATAACCAATGATGGCAGCTATCATAAATACTATAAAAGCAAGCAACGTATAAATAAATGCTTCTTGGTTAAATTGACCGTACAAAGCAAACCGTGTTAATTCGACCGCTTGTGAAAATGGATTGTATTTCGCCAGATTGTAAAGCAACGCACTGGATTCTTTAATTTTCCACAACGGATAAAGTGCTGTTGACATAAAAAACATTGGAAAGATAACAAAATTCATCACCCCTGCAAAGTTTTCCAGTTGTTTGATGAACGAGGATAATAGTAGTCCTAACGCCCCCAACATTAAACCCGATAACAACAAAGGGGGTAAAACAGTTAGATAGCCCATCAGAGGTATATTGATGTCGTAGGCTTTGGCAATTGCTAAAAATACATAGACTTGCAACACGGACACAGCCGTTCCTGCCAGTAATTTACTGAGCAATAAAAACCAGCGTGGTAACGGACACACTAACAAAGTACGCATACTACCCATTTCACGGTCATACGCCATTGATAACGAGCTTTGCATTCCATTAAATAGCTGAATCATGCCGCATAAACCAGGGGTGATATACACTTCATACAAAATATAGGTTTCATAAGGCGGACTAATCGCTAAGCCTAAGGATGCTCTAAAACCTGCGGCAAACACAAATAACCAAATTAACGGTCTCACTAAGGCAGAAATAAATCGCTCACGTTGGGTAACAAAACGCCATAATTCACGTCCGACAATTCCCGACATCGCTCGCCAATAATGGATAATATTCATGCAGTCTGTCCTCGCGTTAAACAGTGAAACGCATCGTTAATGCTAACGGTATCGGTCTGTTCCAATACCTCATTCACCGTACCATTCGCTTTAATCTGTCCTTTATGTAGCACAATGACGCGATCGTTTGCATAAATTTCATCCATTAAATGACTCGCCCATAGCACAGCTATATTTTCTTCGGCGGCTAAGCGATGCACATAGTCAACAATATTTTTTCGACTGGCGACATCTAAACCAACAGTGGGTTCATCTAACAGCAATAAGGACGGTTTATGTAATAAGGCTCTGGCAATTTCTACGCGGCGTTTATGTCCACCATTGAGTTGACGGACTTTTTCAAAACGGCGTTCATACATATTTAAACGCTCCAATTCTTGCTGAATGCGTTGAGTAGCCAATTTACGACTCATGCCATGCAGAGCGGTGTGATAACGTAAATTTTGATCGACCGTTAAATCCATATCCAGAGTGGTTTGTTGAAAAACCACACCCAGTTTGGCTAAGGCCAAGCAACTTTGTTTTTTAATATCAAAACCACACAGTTGGATGTGTCCTTGCCGTGCGTCATATAAATGGGTAATCAACGAAAATAGGGTACTTTTACCCGCGCCATTCGGGCCTAGTAAAATCGTGCATTCGCCTAGTTGAATTTTAAAATTAATATCATCCAATGCTTTTTGATTGCCGTAAGAAAAACTCAAGCCTTCGATGGCTAACGCGATAGACTTACTCATGGTTTTACTGCAACGCCCCACGGATAAGTGCCGACACCAACAGATTTAGTCACTGTTTGGGTGTCTAAATCGATAATTGATATGTCATTACTTGTGCCATTAGTGGTGTACAGGCGTTTTTGATCGGGTGAAAATGCCAGATTCCACACCCGTTGTCCGACTAATAATACTTTTTCAATCTCATAGGTTTGCGCGTTAATCACCGCAACCCGATTAGCAGGCCCTAAAGCGATGTATGCACGTTTTCTTTCTTTATCTATCATTACGCCCACAGGTTGAATTTTATCAAAAGTCACGCCTTCAACCGCTAATTTGATAGTTTTAATAGGCTGTTTGGTTTTGACATCCAACACCATGACTGTCCCTGCCATTTCAGAAGTTACCCATAATTGTTGACTGTCAGCAGTAAAATTAACGGCACGCGGACGCGGATCAACAAGAGTATTTTCAACAATAGCATTGGTTTTAGTGTCTATCCAATGCACCATATTAGTGGTTTCAGAGGCACTGATGAGCCATTGATTATCAGGGCTAACAGTAATGCCTTCGGGTTCAACGCCAACTTTAATTTCATGTATCGCTTTTTTACTGGCAACATCAATCACCGTGACTAGGCTGTCATCTTCATTCGATACATACAGCTTATCGCCGTTAGGACTAAGCGCGAAAGTTTCGGGGTCTTTACCTGAGGGCAATTTCGCCAATTCTTTTAACGTTTCAGCATCCAACATTCTAATAGTGTTGTCATCACTGGTGGCAACAAACAAAAATTTATTGTCGGTACTGAGTGCAAGCCCGCGTGGACGCTGCCCTATCGGTACAGTTTTAATTAACTTACCTTCGATAGGATCAACAATCGCTAACGCGTTATCTTTTTCTAAACTCACAAAAACGGTTTCTGCCTGCACAGTTGTTGTCAGTAAGGTTAATAAAGCCAAGCCTAATAGCAGGGATATTTTTTCTCGTTCCCACGCGCCGCGTGGGAATGCAGTCTCAACGCGCCGCGTTGTGTAGTACACCGCAGCGCGGTTAGTATGAGTTCCCACGCAGCGCGTGGGAACTAGATAACCTAATAATTTATTTTTCATTGTTTTTTTCCATTCGACAGGTCGTTTCAGGTTGATCGACACCTAAGGTATCTAATTCCGTTTTGGGATGCAAAAAGCCTTCAATTGGCGCGACTGCGACCAATGAACGCGGCGCGGCTAACAATATAGGTTGCCGCAACTGCCCATCCCACGGTCTAAACGACAACGGACTACCTTTATAACCTTGCAAGGCAAAATAAGGGCTAAGTATATAATCCTTAATGGCTTTTAACTCATTGGATTTGGTGCGGGTTGCTGCTTCGCCTATCGCTCTAATGGCTAAATAAGCTGCATAATCTTGTTCTTCCATCCACCGATGCGCTTGTTCTTGAAAGCGATTTTGAATTTGTATCGCACCCCATTGTTCGTGGGTTTTATGCCACGCGCTGGCAATCAAGCCCTGTGTGCCAATCACGGGTCTAGGTAGCCAAGTACGATAATCCAGATATTCACCAAACTGCCCTTGTTCATCGGCAACCACTAGCACATCATAGTCATCGGCATCTTGGCTAAATACCGCCACATCGGACTGTACAGTACGCCGTGCATCGGCTGTATGTTCCCAGACTTTTTCAGCAACGATTTTGCTACCAAACCGTTTCGCCGCACGTTTAATCGCATCGGCAAATAATCTGTCCTCAGGATTTGCCCCCACCACTAAAAACCATTTCGTCCAGCGTTTTTTCATCATGTATTGCGCTAAGGTATCGGCACGCATGGCACGACTAGGCAGTAGGTGTAAAACCTCAGGGCGACATTGTTCAGCGCGTAAACTATCGTCACTGGTTGCAGCATCAAACAATAAAATCGATTTACCTGCCGCACTGTCTGCTAGCTTAGTTAGCGATTCGGCAGGTAATAAGCTCACTACCAATTGATATTTATCGACAATTTCTTTATTAAACACCTCAACAACATTGCCATCGATAGGCACAATAAACTTGTTTAGCACAAAAGACTGCCCTGTAAACTGTCCTGTTGTGTTGTTGTCATTAATCGCCAATTCCGAACCTAACAGCCCTTTATCTGCAATAAACGGATCTAAGTTAGACAGCACAGGCGTTACTGCTTGTTCTTGGCTTAAATAAGCGATATTAATAAGTTGCTTTGCTGGCGATTCGGCTTTAACAGGTTCTGCTTGTTTGACTTGCGTAACAGCGGTTTTAGGTTTTGTTTTAGCGTTGACGGCACTTGCGCTAAACAAGGGTAGCGTCATTAAAGCAATGATAAATAGATTAATTGAGCGCATTTTGTCCTAACACAAAAAGTTTTTTTCGATTAAAAAACTATCTAATATCAGCGCGTCTAATTGCGCTGCCTGAAATGCCAAAATTGCTTCTTCGGCAGTACACACTATGGGTTCTTCGTGCATATTAAAACTGGTGTTAATCACACTGGCTACGCCTGTTAGCTGATAATAATCATTGATGATGTCGTAATAATCAGGATTATCGACACGGCGAATCACTTGCGGTCTAGCGGTATTATCAACATGAATTGCGGCGGGTATATTTTTTTGCGCAATAGCTGACGCATCGTAAGTCAGCGTCATAAAACGAGCGGTAACATGGTCTTCACGCCAATCAGGAAAATAAGCCTGCGCTTGTTCTTCGATAATCACAGGTGCAAAAGGCATAAATTCAGTGCGGTCAAATTTTTGATTCAACCACTGATTAATTGCTTTATCCTGACAAGAAGCCATCACCGTGCGATTGCCCAACGCACGAGGGCCATATTCCATTTTGCCAGCCGCTCTTGCAACCACTTTACCAGCGGCTAATAACTTAGCTACCGTATAAGACAGATTTTCTGGTTCGCTGTAAGTCAGCCCTGATTTTTCCAACGCGGCTAACGCATTTTCACGATTAATTTCTGTGCCTAAATAAACGTGCGGCTGTAGTTTTGGTATTAAACCGTTCTGTAAACGGGCATAGACTTCATAAGCCGCGCCAGTGGCAAGACCGCCATCACCCATATTAGGATGCACATAAATATTGTCTATTTCAGGCAAGGCTAACAAGCGTTGATTTAATTTAACATTGGCAAACACACCACCTGCTAAGGCTAATTTTCTCACGCCTAATGTTTGTACTTGTGCTTGTATCCAGTCGCAAATCAGCTGTTCAGTGTAGACTTGAATGCCAGCGGCAACATCTTCTTTGCTTAAATCATCGCATAATTCCCTGAGAGCTGATTGTCCAACGTCACTCGCAAACTTTAGTGCGATTCGCGCCAAACGTGGGTCAAATAATTCATGCCAATCATGCTGGTTAGTATGAGCAAGTAACCGTGATAATAGCGGCTCTGGATTACCAAACGCTGCCAAGCCTAATACCTTACCTTCATGGCGCGTGGCTTTAAAACCTAGATAAATTGTAATGGCGGAATACAATAAACCGATACTGTTGAGGTATGGTAAATAATCGACTTGTTGTAACTGACCATGTTCACCCAGCCATACCGAACCCCACGAAAAATCGCCAACGCCATCCAAGGTAATTACGCCAACTTTTTCATTAGCAAAAGGTGACGCGTAATAAGCAGAGGCGGCATGAGCTAAATGATGTTCAACGGTTTGAGTGGGTTTCTCAGCCAATACCCCAGCGGGTTTTTTACGTTGCTTAAACAAACGGGTAATGCGTGCAGGCTGTTGTTGCCAATAAAACTTTTTAATATCAGGCTCTTGTTTAGCCACTTTAGCAATGTAATGAAATAGCGTATCGACATAAGGCTTTTGATCCCAGCGTGACAACCCTGCCAATGCAACCACGTCAACTTGTTCAGCGGTTATGCCTGCAATGGCTAACACTTCGGCAATTGATTGATGGGGGTAAGCGTTATCCATTTTAATACGGGAAAGCCGCTCTTCTTCAATAGACGCGACTAATTGACCGTCAATAACCACTGACGCGGCGGAATTATGATGTCCCACATCATTAATACCGAGAATTATCATAAATAAATATCCTAATTGTAACTAAATTATCAGAACATTATACATGGACAAGGTGACAGGGCTTAATCATGTAGTGCGACTCACTGTGTTTGGTTTGACATAAAATTCGTAAATGACTTGCCATTCAGAGGTTGGGAATTAAACATATTTTTTGCCCCCGACAGCACACACAACTTACTATCATATCATTATCAATTTTGACACTACCCAAATTTAAAAGTCGAACATCGCGTTTATTGTTAGATAATGCTAATATTGTTGCAAAATTTAACAAAAATAAAGCCCAAAAAACCATTAGTTAAAGATGCTGGGCTTTTTACCTAACTTAAAGAATCAAAATAAATTCGGTGCTGATTTGAAGAACTCTTATTTTCTAGTTATTCCAAAGCAACAAAAAAATCCTTCTCGATTAAGAGAATTTGAGGACGCTGCGTTGACAAGCTGGATTTCCGAGCTACCTGCCGCTAATATGGGACTAGCGACGCGCTTAATGCACGATTTTATTATTGACTTTAATGCCATTGAAATACCTAGCCCATTGCGATTGAATGCGTTAGAACTTTTGCGTCCCAGCATTCTTATGATCGAAGATTACCTCCGTTCGAGGCTTATGAGAGCAGGGTATCCAAAAGAGGAAAATGATCAGAAAATTCTAAGCGTATTGGTGGCTATCGAAAGGGAATTTGCGATAGGGTATTGGATAGTAGCGAAAGATTTAACTCGAAGAACTGTGGGCTGGTTTCAGGGAAAAAGTACCGCATTGGCACTTCAGCGTTGCATTAAAGGACTAAGTAGCATTGTTATTAGTCATTTTATTATGGGAATGCCGATACCTGATTGGGTCTGGATGGATTTACACTCGCTTTATAAGTTGAGTGTCAAAATAGATAAAAATGCCATAAAAATCGCCAGCGATACTAATCAAATAACTAAATCGAATAGCCCCGAAGACTGCTATCTACAAATTTTGTTGCTTAGCCTTGTTGATCCAACAGGGTTGATGCAAAAAGAAATTTTGTTGGTGGATAGATTTATAGAAACTATTACGTCTCTAGTCAGTTTAAAGCCTACGCCTATGTATGGTTATTCAATGCAATGCGTAGTTTTTACCGATGAAGATAAGCCGCCTCTCTATCAAGAAAATGTAATCTCAAAAAAAGATTCTTCTGTGCTATACATCGACTTTAGTAGATTACAAAAAGTCTTTGAACATAAAGAAAAGCTAATTGATATCACCGATGCAAGATTCAGTTCTGTGCAAATGCAGAAAAATACCGATGGTAAACTGACAGGGGAATTACTTGATTATCTTGAGCAACGATGGGCGGGCATTAGTCTTCAGGGTGAACCGTTGTTTAGTGATCGATTAAACAGATATATTGCGATAGGATTAGCATCGACCTTGGATTTACAGGACATTACCGATGCACGCGATAAAAAAGAGCTAGAATTTTTGGCACAATCGGAATCAGATAAACTGTTATCTTGCGTGTTTGTTCAAATAGGTGTTTTATCTGTTGGCACGTTAGTGAGCTTTAGAAAAACCGATATGCTTGAGCATAACCGTTTATTAGGTGTCGTTGATAAAATAGTAGTTACAAAACAAAGTGGAAAAATAATTTTTGGTATGAAGTTAATCGCACCGCAATTTATTTCTGTCGAGTATAACCAGTTTTTTGAACTCCCTGCAAATAGTGGCAGTAGTACAACAAATAACAGCACCACTAGCAATAATAGTGCTACACCAGCTACTATCGATCTAAAAAAAGGACTGTTCTACGCTACCAACGAGCAAGAATACATTATTACCGACACCTTCATGCTGAAAGATGACGATACTCTACGAATACATCCAGCGAACAATGAGAGTTTCTCTGCCACCTTGAAGAGCAGGAAAAATGTTGGTTTAGGTTACTGGCAATTTGAGTGTATCAGAATAAGAGAAAAGAAAAAGCATATACCAACAGCGTATAAAAAAGGTTATGATTTTATCTAAACTCATCATGGCTTGGAAGTAAATATCTGTTGATAGATTGGGTCTTTTGGTTGAATGTTAAGCAATGAAAAACTAAAAAAAGATGACAGATTTAATTTTTTCAGGTTAACTTAGCAAGCTTTTTGGTATCAGAAAAGTTAATGTATATAATAAAAAAATAACAAGGGTGAGGAAGAGCAATGAGTAATGAAGAAAATACTGAACAAACTGTCGATTCGGTAGAGACAGAAGAAAGCGTAAAAGTAGAATCAGTGAAGATGGAAAATGAAGCAGTAAATGAAGCGGACAACATCATTTCCAAGATACTGAGTCTAAAGGAAAAAAATCCAAAAGTATTTTTTGGTGCTATCGGTGGAATCGCTGTACTGTTGATTCTGTTGATGAGCGGTGGCGAGTCCAAACAACTTTCAGGTCCTAAGATTCAAAGCTTAGTCGTTGGTCAAAAGTATGTGTTAAAAAGTGCCAATAGTTATGATCCAGCTGCCACTGTTCGATTAGTTGGCGTACCAGGAGCTATCGCGGCATACGATGATACCGAAGAAGCCGATAGAACTGCATCGTGCCAGCATATTCCCCAAGGAACACATGTATCGGTGATAGAGCTTCAAGATGCCTATGGTACTAAAAATGCGTTTGTTAAAGTGCTAATGGAAGAAGGTGAGTGTAAAGGTAAGGATGGCTGGGCTTTAGCTATTGATGTACAGTGAGAAATAAGACTTGACTCTATGGAAAATTCGGGTATAATAACCGAATAAATTGAATTGCGGGAATAGCTCAGTGGTAGAGCACAACCTTGCCAAGGTTGGGGTCGCGAGTTCGAATCTCGTTTCCCGCTCCAAAGAATTCAAAAAGCCGCGATAATTCGCGGCTTTTTTATTTAACTTCCTTTTAAGGCTGCGTAGCAAATCGGTTATGCAGTGGCCTGCAAAGCCATCTAGGCCGGTTCGACTCCGGCCGCAGCCTCCATATTTCCATTCTCCTCCCAAAGTAAGTCAGTCACTGCTGCTTGTGCGCAAACGAGCCAGTTATTCCTTAGCAGTAACCAACCGCTATTTACACAAAATTCTGAATACCCTCCTACCGCCCTCGAAATACATTGAATTACCAAACATCTTATGACATGTTTTTTGCTGAAACTGAACGCAACGCAGCATTATGTCTATAATTGCACTTAATTTTGAAGTTTGTTATGGTCATGGGTTATTGAGAATACTTTTATAGCCTCTGAATTCCACACTGGCTACGATTCAAATGTAGAACAGGCTTGACAAAGAGAGCAATACATTGTCAAACTTAACCTCCTATGTTTGAATTTTCAATCATTTATTCTTAAATCTAACAGGAGATAACCATGAATAAAATAGTTCTTGCCATCGCCCTCGTCTTATTGTCATCCGTCGCGTTGGCTAAGTCACCAAAAACCCCCACTCCACCGCCCGCGCAGAATCACAGTTGTATGCTGAAGGATGCTGTTGTAGAGAAAACGAAAAAAGAGTGTCTCAAAGCGGGTGGCAAGTGGGAAAAGAATAGCCCTGCTGCTACTGCGCCTGTCGTCGCTCCTGTCGCTCCTGCTGTTGAGCCTAAGCCTACCGAAACGCCCAAATAACCAGCACTTCGGATTTGAATAGAAAAAGCGGTCGTTGACCGCTTTTTCGTTATTGGCGATTGCTAATTTGTATATCTTGGTGACACCACGATTCTCCCTTGAAGCCCTTGTGTTTTCATTTCTTCCCCCCGCCCCCTTGTCCATTCAGCCTCTTTCCCACAGGAAGGACTCCATTCAGTTTTAAATTGTATCTTAAGGAGAGTGACAAACTCTGATCATGCACTCTGATATACTACTAGCTACGCTATAGACCCGTTTCCTCTTTGGTTTGGAGAGATAAGAGGTTGGGCAAATAGCTTTATCTTACAGATAAAAATGGCAAGAATAGCTTGCCCACTTTACATTTATGACCCTCTCATTTAAAAAGGAAAGCCATGCCAATTGATATTTTACTTACCATCATCGTGGTATCAGTCATTCAATCCATTTTTGGAGTTGGGGTTTTATTATTCGGTACACCGATATTATTGTTACTGGGTTACGGTTTTGTGGATGCACTCGGCGTATTGTTACCTGTGTCCATTGCGGTCAATGCTTTGCAGTTTGTCAGGCACTATGAAGACCTAGATACTAAGTTTTATAAAAATATTCTCATCTACACCGTGCCTATGGTGGTGGTGTTTTTGTGTTTAGTGACATCGGTTAAAATCAATGTCGCTTTAGTCATTGGCGGTGTGCTGATTTTTGTCGCCTTAAAAAGTTTTTTACCGATTATCGAGCGATTGTTAAAGTCGATAGTGGTTTATGAACGGCTGTATTTGATGATTATGGGTGCGGTTCATGGCATGAGTAATTTGGGCGGTTCAATGTTGACTATTATTATTTACGCCAAAAATTATACAAAAGATAAAACCCGCGTCACGGCGGCGGCGAGTTATGCCACGGTGGCAACCTGCCAATTAATCACTTTGTTGGTGCTAAATACTCAATTCACTATCAGCTATGCGGACAAAATCACCTTTATCCAAATTGGCATACTCATGTTTTTGTTCACTGAGGAATTGCTGTACAAAAACATTGATAATGAAAAATACAGCAAGCTATTTGCTGTATTTCTGTTTATATCAGGTATTTTGCTGATTATATCAGGTATTTTGCTGATTTTGAAATCGTTATAACATGAGAATTTTAGGTATAGATCCTGGTTCACGACTCACAGGTTACGGGATTATCGAAGAATCAGGGCGGAGTTTTAAGTATATCGCCAGCGGCAGTATTCGCATTGAAGCCGATTATTTCCCTGATAGGTTAAAACAAATTTTTGATGGCATCGTGCAAATTGTTGAAATGTATCACCCTGAACAAATGGCAATCGAACAAGTATTTATGCACAAAAATGCCGATTCTGCTCTTAAATTAGGGCAAGCACGCGGCGCGGCAATTTGCGCGGTACAAACTAAGGGTTTGCCTGTGTTTGAATACGCGGCGCGACAAGTCAAACAAGCAGTAGTAGGGAAGGGCAGTGCTGATAAACTTCAGGTTCAACACATGGTGAAAATATTGTTATCTATACAAGGGGCGTTACAAATCGATGCTAGTGATGCTTTGGGCATTGCGATATGTCACACCCATTATCAAAAAACGGCACTGCGTTTGCAGTCTGGATTATTAACATGATTAGGTTGTGACATACAGTGACGATTGCACAATTATCCGCGCCATGCTTATGCGATAGAGTAGTAGGAAGCCATTCCGACAAAATTCCATACTTAAAATAGGATAGCTATATTAGATAGCGTATATAATCCCGTTAATCACCATAAAAAATCAGCCATCACACTATGACAATCATCAATAAACAGGGGGAAAATGCTTCGTTACATTTAGCGGCGATTTTTGCTACCGCTATTGACGCGATGGTTGTGACTAATGTGCTGGGAGTGATTGAAATATTTAACGCTGCCGCCGAGCAAATGTTTGGCTACCGTAGTAATGAAGTAATAGGGCTAAATGTTAGTATATTGATGCCAATACCTGATAGTTTGCATCATCATCTGTACATGGAACGTTATGTTGAAACACGCCAATCACGAATTCCCAGACAAGGACGTGAAGTCATTGCCAAGCGTAGAAATGGAGAAACCTTTTATGCAGATATTGCTATCAGCGATGTAATGCTAGATGGTGAAATGATTTTTACTGCGGTGATTCGTGACATTACAGTGCGAAAAAATAGAGATCAAAAAATTATTCGCTTGGCTTTTTTTGATCAAGAGACGGGACTGCCTAACGCCTATTATTTAAGTGAAAAATTAGAGGATTTACTTAAAGACCCGCACACAGAAAATTACTTAATTTCTCTCTATATAGGTAATTTAACGGACTATATTAATATTTTTGGCATACACGGGGTCAAAGATATTATCCTTGCCTTAACCAATCTACTCAAAAGTGAATTACCGCCCCAAAGTTTGATTGTACGGTGCGGATTACGCCATTTAAAAATTATTTATGCGGCAACTAACGAGCCTTTATCAGCCAATCAAGTTGCCGAACACATTCAAACTTGTCTGTGTCAGCCACTACAGATAGAAAATCATCGTATTTTCTTAAATGCAAAGTTTGGTTTGGCAAAAATTATCCCACAAAAACAAACGGTTATAATGCTACTTGATCATGCTGATATTGCCTTGCATCTTGCCAAATATCGCTTTGGAAAAAACTACGAGATTTTTGAGGAAGACCTTGAAAAAACCATGCACAGGCGAGCATTAATTGTGCAAAAACTGCATAATGCAATGAATGAATTACCGTTTGAATTATATTTACAGCCACAAGTCAGTTTGGCAGAGAGACAAATTATTGGTGTAGAAGCACTGATTCGTTGGCAAGATAAAGACGGTCAATGGAACTCTCCCGCTGAATTTATTCCTATTGCCGAAACCATAGGCTTAATCAAGGATATTACGTTATGGACGTTAAAAAAAGCCTGTGCCATCGTCAAAGATTGGAAAACAACAGGTAATCAACGTTATCGTTGTGCCATCAATATTTCAGCGCACGTCCTTTGTACACCTACTTTTGTGCAAGAATTAGCGGCGATTATTGAAGAAACGGGAATTGCGCCACAAGACTTAGAGGTGGAAATTACAGAAACAGCATTAATGTCTAGTTTTGATATAGCTGTTAAAACAGTGGCTGAATTATCCGCATTAGGGATTTCAATTTCTATCGATGATTTTGGCACTGGATTATCATCGTTGGCGTATTTAAAATTATTTAATATTGATAAATTAAAAATTGATCGATCATTTATCAACAATATTCTGACTGATGCGCGTGATCACCTGATGGTAGAGGCTATTATTAAACTCGGTCATGAACTTGGCTACCAAATAGTGTGTGAAGGTGTCGAAAATAAAGCGCAACTGACGTTATTGGAACAACTCGGTTGTGATGAAGTTCAAGGTTATTATTTTGCTAAACCTATGCCAGTGACTGAATTTTTAGAGTTCGCACGGAATTTTAAAATACTTTTTGACCACAAAGGAAAAATAAATGTTTGAACATGAGATGTTTGAAAATGAATGGTTTGAAAAATATAAAATTAACGTGCCTTTAATTGATTCTGATCATTTAAACTTATTTATGGAAATCGGTCGTTTCAACGAATGCTTGCAAAGTGGCATGAGTTCCGAAGAGTTAGGAAAATCGCTGAGCTTTCTTGACAAATATGTTAGTGCGCATTTTGCACGCGAAGAAATGTTAATGCGTGAAAAAGGTTACCCCCTTTACATTCAACATAAGGGATTACATCTACAGTTAAAAAAAGTAGTGTTCGCCGTGCGGCGGGTTTTTCAAACGGATATTGATAAAGTAGATAAAGTAAAATTAAATGACTTTCTATACAACTGGCTAGTCGAACACATTCAAAAAGTCGATATTAAATTAGCTCCTTATGTGAATGGTCCTTATATTGGTACAGGGTTATATTCCACTGAACGGTTACAATCTATTACACTGATAGAGCAAGCACCTTTAGATGAGGAACTGGTAGAAGTCACCGTTAAAGTCCCCATGAGTAAACAAAAAGTGATCGAGCGGTGTGCTTACGCATTTATGCACAATACGCCTGAAGCCCAAGACTTAGAAGAAATCGCTCTTGCCGCTACGGGCATGACTATCGAAGAAGCAATGGAACTTGCCGAAGCTGTATTAATCAACTAATGTGAATTACGTCTTCTGGTTAGTCGGTGTATGCGATTAACTATAATAGCTAACGCACAATAAAATGATACCGTTCGTGGTGAGCTTGTCGAACCACATTTACATCTTAGCTATATCCCACCCATTATCAAAAAACGGCACTGCGTTTGCAGACTGGATTATTAACATGATTGGATTTTTACGCGGTAAATTAGTACTTAAAGCCCCGCCATTATTGGTGCTGGATGTACACGGTGTCGGTTATGAAATCGAAGCATCGATGACTACTTTTTATCAACTGCCCGTAGGGTTAGAAATAACCCTGTATACCCATTTAGTGATACGCGAAGATGCCCATAGTTTATTTGGATTTGCGACTGAAGCAGAGCGTGCTATGTTTAGAACGCTGATTAAAGTCAACGGTGTAGGTCCAAAACTGGCGTTGACCATTTTATCAGGGCAAAGCGCGGAACAACTGCACCGCTGTATTCATGAAAATGATACGGCTGCCTTAATGCGTTTACCAGGTGTGGGTAAAAAAACCGCTGAGCGTTTGATTATTGAACTGCGTGATAGATTGCTGCAATTAGAAGACAGTACTACTACTATCACGCCGAGTGTCGGCAATGCCAAACAAGAGGCGGTCAGTGCCTTATGTTCTTTGGGTTATAAACCACTGGATGCCAATAAAATGGTGCAGGGCATTCATAGCGAAGGCAAAAGTTGTGAAGATATTATTCGCATGGCATTACAAGGCGCGATTCGATGATTGAAACCGATAGACTGATAACTGCGCGTAGTCACAACGATGACGAACGCCATGACCGTGCTATACGTCCGAAACGGTTAGCCGATTATGTCGGACAAGTGGAATTACGCGCCCAAATGGAAATTTTTATTCAAGCGGCAGTGGCGAGGCAAGAAGCCTTGGATCACGTCCTGATTTTTGGCCCCCCTGGTTTGGGTAAAACCACGCTTGCCAATATTATCGCAACTGAAATGGGGGTAGCAATACGACAAACCTCAGGGCCCGTATTAGAAAAAGCAGGTGATTTAGCCGCGTTGCTGACGAACCTTGAAGCCCACGATGTATTATTCATCGATGAAATTCATCGCCTAAGCCCTGCGGTAGAAGAAATTTTATACCCCGCAATGGAAGATTATCAGCTTGATTTAATGATAGGCGAAGGACCAGCGGCGCGGTCTATCAAACTGGATTTACCGCCTTTCACGCTAGTCGGTGCAACCACACGCGCAGGTTTACTCACTTCGCCCTTACGCGACCGTTTTGGTATCGTCCAGCGTTTAGAATTTTACACTGTGGCAGAACTTGCCAGCATCGTCACTCGTTCGGCGGGTGTGTTAGGCATTGCAATGGCAGAAAATGGCGCATTTGAAATTGCTAGACGCTCACGCGGTACGCCACGCATAGCCAACCGTTTACTGCGCCGTGTGCGTGATTTTGCTCAAGTCAAAGGCGACGGCACAGTAACAGAAGACTGTGCTATCGCGGCACTCAATATGCTAAAAGTAGATAGCAACGGTTTCGATGCCTTAGACCGCAAATTATTAATGACCATGATAGAAAATTTTGCAGGGGGACCAGTTGGGTTAGATACCTTAGCCGCAGCAATCAGTGAAGAACGCGGTACAATCGAAGATGTATTAGAGCCGTATTTATTGCAACAAGGTTTTATTATGCGTACCCCGCGTGGGCGCGTAGTGACGCAAAATGCTTATACCCATTTTGGTTTGCCACTACCGAAACAATTGAGCGCGTCGGTGGATTTGTTTGACTTAACAACCACCAGCTAAAGCTGGTGGGTTAAATATAACGACTAAAGTCGGGA
>JBAXNR010000082.1:0-19451 GCA_037133675.1 Methylococcales bacterium | reverse complement strand
GCTATATTATGCCAGATGTCAATGACATTTTTATGAGAAAGCCGTGGGGGGGGGGCAGTAGCTCATAATACCCTTATTGTCAGGCTAGCACCTATACTATATGTAGTGCCTACCCCGCGAAATCGGGAAGAGCCCAAATTGAAGGCTGAGTAGTTACCAATAAAATACCGTAAATACAATCAATTAGGAATAACGTCTTTAAAAAAGATGGCTTAGCTTGATGCGTATGTGGTTTATCCCCCCATTGACTTTGAACCGTCTATTTTAAAAGTGTCTGTGGTGGCTTGACCAGAACAGTTTGCAGGTCATTACAGGTAATATCCCATAATGGTAAAATATTATATTCCAGTGTACTGTAATACCATCGCAACGGCAGCCGCACGGGTGGTAACACCGAGTTTCTCGTAAATATGTTCTAAGTGTTTATTGACGGTGCGGTGACTGCTTTCCAATATTAAACCTACTTCTTTATTGGTTTTGCCGCGTGAAATCCACATTAAAATTTCTGCTTCCCGAAAAGTTAAGCTCAAGGCATCTTTTAGGGATTCTAAATTCCATTCACCCGCGCATTTTTTTAAAAATAATAAATATTCACCTGCATTTTGACAGGCAGCCATTTTAATATTAAATCCAGCAGAACTGCGGTACTCTTCGACGACAATATGACGACTATTGTTAAACCAATTTAATATCGGCTTAGGTAATAAACTGCCGATGCTTAATTCAATATTAGGGAGTGAATCATTCAGCAGAATTCTTGCGGCGGGTGTCAGCCATGTAATGATACCGAGGGTATCGACAGCAATGGCGCAAAATGGGCTATGTTGTAAGGCGTTTTCAGCGCGTTGCCTAGCGCGAGCTAATGCCAAATGCACTTCAATTCGGGCTAACACTTCAGGCGGTCGGATGGGTTTGACGATGTAATCTAATCCGCCTTCACCAAAACCACGCAATAAATTGTCTAGCTCACCTAAGCCAGTCATGAATAATATCGGAATATCGCAGGTTGCGGGATTAGCTTTCAGTCTGCGGCAGGTTTCAAAGCCGTCTATCCCTGGCATAACGACATCCATCAAAATAATATCGGGTTTTAAATACTCAATTTGTTCGATGGCAGACAGTCCGTCGGTTGCCACCAATACGCGGTAATTGGCTTCGGACAAGGTGTCAGACAACAACGCTAAATTGGCGGGCGTGTCGTCTACTATCATAATTGTGCCGTTAGCCGAGGATGTTATGGTATCCATGATATTAAGTGCCTATGCGGATGAGTGAGTGACTTAAGCCAGTAATTTTTTGATTTCTGCCAAGCGAAATTCGCTGGCAAGGACTTTAATTCGTTGGCTTAAAGGCAGGTATTCTGAGTTAGTTTTCGCCAGTGCTTCTAGTTTTTTATTGAGTCCCAATAAGTCGCCGATACGCACAAACGTCTGCAAGGTTTGCAAAATATCGGCTGGGGGTAATTGCAATTCTTTTTCTATGATTTCATTGTTATCAGGTTCGTCAGTTTGATAATTCCACGTTAGGCTGGTATGTAGTTTTAATTTAGCTAATAAATTATGTACTTGCACGGGTTTTGCCAGAAAATCATTACACCCTGCTTGAATGGCGGCAACGCGGTCTTTAGGATACGCATTAGCACTGAGGACAATAATTGGTTTGAGTAAGCCGTTTTTGCGCAACTGTATCGCCGTTGCTATACCGTTCATGACGGGCATCGCCAAATCGAGTAACACCAAATCGGGTTTATGCGTGTGTACTTGTACCAGTGATTTCGCACCTGAACTGGCGGTATGAATAATAAAACCTAAGGGTTCAAGAATTGAACGCATGACATCACGGTGTTCAGGTTGATCATCGACAATCAATATTTTTTGTCGCCGCCCCCGATAACCAACAATATTTTCTTGCGGTACGAATTCAGTAATAGTGCCTAAATTGGGCAAAAACAGCCGTACGGTAAAGGTTGTACCTTTGCCCAATTCACTGCTGACAGCTAAATCACCACCCATAATTTCAGTAAGAATTTTACTGATAGTTAATCCTAAACCACTGCCCGATATAGCGTTGCCTGTGGTGGTATTTAATCGAGTAAAGGGTTGAAAAATATCTTGTAATTGTTCAGGGGCAATACCTTGTCCCGTATCGCTAATTTTAAAATTAGCGACACCGCTGCTGTAACTAATATGAATAATAATTTCTCCCGACTGGGTAAACTTAATAGCATTGCTGAGAATATTAATCAAAATTTGCCCGACTCGCTTTTCATCGGCACGGACTTGTTGCGGGAGTGTATTTAATATTTGACAGCAAAAACTTAAACCCTTGTCTTCGGCTTGTATTTTATGAATACGCACTAAATGTTCGATAAACTCATGAAAATTAAGCGGCTCATAGTTTAATTCAAATTTACGCGCTTCAATGCGTGCAATATCGAGTATATCTTCAATGAGTGCGGCTAAATGTTCACCGCTACGTTTTAGCGTATTAACTGCTTGTCGTCTGTGTTCTGGAATCGCAGGGTCTTTGTGCAGAATATAAGAATAACCAATAATACTATTTAATGGCGTGCGAATCTCATGACTCATATTACTGAGAAAGCGACTTTTCGCACTGTTGGCAGAATCTGCCATTTTTAACGCTTGTGCTAATTTAGTATCAGTTTTTTTATGTTCTTCAATTTCCATTAATAATAATTGTGTTTGTTTACCTGTTTCTTCATGGGCAACACGGCGACTTTCATCGTTTAATATTAACCACCAAGTACATAAGCCGATAAAGACTAATAAGGATGTATAAACTTTAATAAAATTGGCTGATAATAATTGAAACGTAAATAGAGAGGATTGTGCAACCAGTAAATCCTGATAATAAATAATACCGATAAAAATACTGGTGAGTATTGATAAAAAACAAAACAAAAGTCCGAAGCGTAATAAACGCAGACGTGCAGTTAAGGTCATCCGCGAGGATATAAAATGCTGGGCAAATTTCTCTAAATAATCATCAATTCTCGCTCCAGTTTTACATGAATCCAAACAACGCGCATCCAGTGTACAGCACAGTGAGCAGATGCTGTCATTATAAGCAGGGCAATAGGCAATATCTTCATGCTCAAATTCATTTTCACAGATACAGCATACATTATGACTGTGGCTATTTTTTTTATTACGATCCCGCGCTAGATAATGTTTATGCCCTGCAAAAAAAGCAATCATCGGCACTAACATAAAGGCTAAACTCAAGGAAATAAACGCGGAAAATGCCTGTGCATACTCACCAAATAAACCAATATATGCCAATATGGATACTAAAGAGGCGACAAAGGTTGAAATAATACCAACAGGATTTAAATCAGGTAAATAAGCGCGTTTAAATTCAATAATATTGGGGCTGAGTTTTAATGGTTTATTAATCATTAATTCTGCCGCTACCGCACTAATCCAAGCTATCGATATATTAGAAAATAAGCCTAATACTTTTTCCAACGCACCAAATACGCCAAATTCCATTAATAATAAGGCGATGGACACATTAAAAACTAACCACACTACCCGCCCTGGATGACTGTGAGTAATGCGGGAGAAAAAATTAGACCACGCTAATGAGCCTGCATAGGCATTGGTCACATTAATTTTAAGTTGGCTGATAATCACAAATAAGGTGGTCGCTGCTAATGCCCATTCAGCATTAGGCAATAACTCTTGATAGGCAATTAAATACATTTGCGTGGGTTCGTGGGCGTGTTCAGCAGGGATGCCATGTCGAATTGCTAAATGTGCTAATAACGCGCCGCCTAATTGTCTGAGCATTCCAAACAGTATCCACCCTGGCCCTGCACTGATGGTTGCTAACCACCAGCGTATGTTATTTTTTTCAGTTTTCTCAGGCATAAAGCGCAAAAAATCCACTTGTTCACCGATTTGCGCGACCATCGAAAATGCTACCGTAGTAGCACTGCCAAACAATAACCAGTTAAATCCCTGCCCACTACTGGCTATCCAAAAATACGTTTGTACGGTCAACAGTGCGTCTTGTTCGTGCATCATCACCGCGATATAGGGCGCGATTAACAACAACAGCCACACAGGTTGCGTCCATAACTGCATTCGGCTGATAGTGGTAATGCCAAAGGTGACTAATGGAATAACACTGACCGCGCTGATAACGTGGGCAAGTTGAATAGGAATATGAAAATACAGTTCCAACGCCAACGACATAATTGAAGCTTCTAAGGCGAACAGGGTAAAGGTAAAAGAGGCGTAAATCAGCGAGGTAATAGTCGAACCTATGTAGCCAAAACCTGCACTGCGGGTCAGTAAGTCGATGTCGATATTGTAACGAGCGGCATAATAACTAATTGGAAAGCTGGTGATAAATATCACAAGACCGACAATTAAAATCGCCCAAAACGCATTGGTGAAGCCGTAATGAATGGATAAAAAGCCACCTATAGCTTCCAGCACTAAAAATGACGTTGAGCCGAATGCGGTATTGGCAACTTGAAATTCTGTCCATTTACGAAAACTACGCGGTGCAAAACGCAAGGCGTAGTCTTCTAAGCTTTCATTAGCAACCCATGAATTATAATCACGACGGATTTTTGAGATATTTTGATAAATATTTTTATTTTTCATGGAGTTGAATATGTGGTATCTGATTTATATCCTGTCTTGCCCCATTTTTAAAATCAACGGTGAACCTTGGTTTTGAATAATCAGCTGTTTACGTTCCTCTCTAGGCACAATCGGGTCTTCCGCTGAATTCACTTTAGGTTGCGGTTCAATCACTGTTTCGACTTTAACCGTTGGCATCCACGAGGGTGTTTTAATGGTTTTGGTGGTTTCTGGTGCAAGAAAATGCAAATCATCCAGCAAATCAAAGCACACTGTACTAATGTGATCCATTAATTTTGCTGCATTAACAGGCTTTGATGCACTGAATGACATGGCTAATTCAGCGCGTTGTGCAGGATATTTTTGGGAAACAAGGCGACAGGTGACGGGTAATACATCATCTTTTTGAAACGCCAGTGAGCGCGGATCAGAATTGCCCGCTGAAAAAGAAAAACCCACAGGAGTGCTGGAATTTTCAATCTTACCGATGCTCACTTCTAAGTTGTGTGTCGCCGCCGCCTTACCTGTCACCATTGGAAATCGCCATTCATTCAAGTTTTTCATTACTTGTTCCTGTAAGGGCGGTGCTGATACGCCTAAGTCATCCAGTGCTTGCACATCCATTTTTAACCCAATGGCTTTAATCGTTGTTTTATCCAAAGGTTCAGCCACAACCACTGTGCTGAGCGTACCCAGTAAGACGATGAATAAAGAGTTTTTAAGTGTTGATGCTTGCATCGTAGTGACTTCCTGTAAAGAAAAAACGAGTGAGTAGTGTACATCTTTTAGGCTAATAAGGTGAGCGGTCTGCGTTAGCCGTTGTTGTCTTCACTGTAAGAAAATCACCGCATTTACGATATACGTCATTTAACTCATGAGTCAGATGACGCATTGTGGAAAAGTCGTATAAGTCAAATAATCCCCACCAGCCGAAACACAAGGCAACATCATATTACCTAACGCAAGCTTATGATTTAAGGGGCTTAACATGACTTATTCTATCCAGAATTCAGCAAAAAACCGAAGTCTCGGCTGGTTACCGACAATCGCTTTAACCGCTTTAATCGCAGGGCATTCATCAGTATCCGAAGCAGGTGCAACCTTCAAAATAGATGATACCAAATGGGTCAGTATCGGTGCAGGTTTACGAACCAGTTTCAACGCACAGGAAAGAGCCGCGCCGAATGGTAAAGCGTGGAGTAATGATTTTCAACTAAACAACGTGCGTTTGTATCTGAACGGACAAATTCATAAATACATCAAAGTCGAGTTTAACACCGATTGCCAGACTTGTAGCAATGGGGGCGAAGTTCGTGTATTGGATGCGATTGGTAAATTTGAATACAACCCGATGGTTAATCTGTGGGTTGGTCGAATGCTAGTTCCAGCTGAAAGACGCGAAATGAACGGTCCGTTTTACAGTGCCACTTACAATATTTTTGCCAATGGCACACCGTTTGAACCAGCCGATCAAAATTTAGTGATTAAATCCGATGGCACGTCAGCAGGGTCATTTGGACGTGATGACGGTGCTACTTTCTGGGGTGCGGCGTTTGATGGTCGTTTGCAATATGCCTTCGGTGTCTTTAGAGGTCTGAGAGGCGGCGCGAATGCCAATGATAATCCGCTGTACGGTCAACGGATCGCGTACAACTTTTGGGATGTTGAGAAAAATCCTGGCTATTACACCTCAGGGACTTATTACGGTAAAGGCGGCGATATTTTAACGCTTGGCGTATCCAATCAGTATCAGAAAAAAGGCGCGGGTAGTGAAATCAATCCAGCTGGTTTTCGCGGTACATCGGTGGATGTGTTAATGGAAAAAGTGTTACCCAATCAAGGCGTAGTCACGTTTAACGGCGAATATAAAAATTATGGTCTGAGCGATCATGCAGAACCACTAACAGGTTTTACCTTATTTGAAGGTAATGCTTTCGATGTCAGTGCCATGTATTTATTTCCGAAGAAGGTCTTTATTGGTCAATTCCAACCTTATTTTCGTTATGTCAATGTGAATGCCAGCACTGTTCCAACGCGGGATGTGTATGAAACAGGTGTGAATTACGTCATTGACGGTCATAACGCAATGGTTGCGCTTAGCTGGCAACATGGTGATCTCATTTCTCCAGTCAACAATAATGCTTTAAATTCGATGACAATCGGTTTTCAATGGCAAATCTAACCTGTATTTCTTAGGAACTAGACATGAAAAATTATTTACAACTCAGTAAAAAATTGGCGGCATCCCTTGCGGTATCTGCGGTGCTATTCACCAGCGTACACGCTGAAGACACCATTAAAGTCGGCGTACTACATTCTTTATCTGGCACGATGGCAATCAGTGAAACCACGCTGAAAGACACCATGTTGATGCTGATTGACGAGCAGAATAAAAAAGGCGGTTTGCTGGGCAAGAAACTGGAAGCGGTGGTCGTTGACCCCGCGTCTAACTGGCCGTTATTTGCCGAAAAAGCCCGCGAATTATTAACCAAAGACAAAGTATCAGCGATTTTTGGTTGCTGGACTTCAGTATCGCGTAAATCGGTGTTGCCTGTTATCGAAGAGTTAAACGGTTTGCTGTTTTATCCCGTGCAGTATGAGGGTGAAGAATCCTCGAAAAATGTGTTTTACACAGGTGCAGCTCCCAATCAACAAGCGATTCCAGCGGTTGATTATTTGATGAATGACTTAAAGGTTAAACGCTGGGTGTTAGCTGGGACAGATTACGTTTATCCACGCACTACCAACAAAATTTTGGAAGCCTATCTGAAATCCAAAGGCGTAGACAAAAAAGACATCATGATTAACTACACGCCATTCGGTCATTCAGATTGGCAAAGTATCGTCGCCGACATTAAAAAATTTGGTTCAGCGGGTAAGAAAACCGCTGTTGTTTCTACTATTAACGGTGATGCAAACATACCATTTTACAAAGAGTTAGGTAATCAAGGCGTATCCGCAGAAAAAATTCCCGTCATGGCATTCTCAGTCGGCGAAGAAGAATTGTCAGGTATGGACACCAAACCATTAGTTGGGCATTTAGCCGCATGGAACTACTTCATGAGCGTTGATACCACCAAAAATGCCGACTTTATTAAACAATGGAAAGAGTACATCAAAAATCCAAAACGTGTGACCAATGACCCTATGGAAGCGCATTACATTGGTTTCAATATGTGGGTTAAAGCGGTTGAAAAAGCAAAAACCACTGATCCTGCTGCGGTACAAAAAGCCATCATCGGTGTCGAAGCTCCGAACTTAACAGGTGGAATCTCAAAAATGTTACCGAATCATCACATCAGCAAACCTGTATTAATCGGTGAAATTCAAGATGACGGTCAATTTGTCACTGTCTGGCAAACCAACAAACTGGTTGACGGTGATGCGTGGTCTGACTACTTGCCAGAAAGCAAACCCATCATTGCCGATTGGACTGATCCTATTATGTGCGGTAATTACAACACCAAAACCAAAAAGTGTTCTGGTCAGAAATACTAAAAGTTCAGCAACACAACCGAAGTTAAATCGTAGGTTGGGGTGAGCATTGCGAACCCCAACAATTCACCCCCTCTTGTTTGGGGTTCGCTTTCCACTCCAACCTACTCAGGATAAAACATGAAAAACAATCCATTACCACGCTACTGTTGGCTGTTGTCAGTATTGATGCTGGTTTTTTCGATAACGGTTCATGCCGATGACAACCAGCCGTTAGTCGATGCTTTAAACCAAATAAAACAAGGCTCAATGACTGATCGTGAAAAAGCCATCAACCAATTAGTCGCCCTGAAAAATCCCCGCAGTCTGGTTATTTTACAAGCGTTATTAGCGGGTAAATTATTAATCGTCAAAGGCGAAGACAAGCTGGTTATCGCTGAAGATGTTAATCAGGAATACGAAGTAAGGGATGCTATCACTGATGCAAAACTGGGTACAAAAAACCATGATGCAGTCAGTAAAATCAATTTAACCAACAAATTACGCAGTGATTTACGCAAAATTATCGGTGAACTGGAATTAAATGCCGATGATTCAGTGGTTCGTCTAGCCGCTGTCAACGCAATGGCAAACGAAGCCGACGAGCGATTATTAGACTTATTAAAAATACGGCTGAATATTGAAAAAGATCCCGCCGTACAAGAAGCCCTTGAAAATATTTTATTGTTACAGCAAATGGGCAGTGCTGACAAAAATCTGCGCATGAAAGCCATAGACGCGCTCAAGGATCACGATAATAAAGACGTGTTCAATAAATTAAAAACCATCGTCGAAAAAGATGCCGACGGTCATTATGTCGAAACCGACAGCGACATAAGAAACACCGCCGAAGCCGCGTTGATTAAAATCAACCAACGCTTACAAATTTACAGTGCAATTGAAACCGTGTTTTTTGGCTTAAGTTTGGGTGCAGTATTAGTATTAGCCGCAATAGGTTTGGCGATTACTTTCGGTGTCATGGGTGTTATCAACATGGCGCACGGCGAGCTGATGATGATTGGCGCATACACCACTTATGTGATGCAGCAAATCATGCCCAATCATTTAGGCGTATCGGTATTACTGTCCATCCCCGCCGCTTTTATTATTTCTGCTTTGGTCGGTATCGCTATCGAACGCGGCATTATTCGCTTCTTATACGGACGACCTTTAGAAACCTTATTAGCGACCTTTGGCGTGAGCCTGTTTTTACAACAAACCGTGCGTTCCATTTTTTCACCGTTAAATCGCAGTGTTGCCACTCCTGAATGGATGAGCGGCTCGTGGCAAATCAACGACTTTTTATCACTGACATGGAATCGTTTTTACATACTGCTGTTTTGCTTGCTGGTGTTTTTTGCACTGTTACAAATTCTCAAACACACCCGTTTAGGCTTAGAAGTTCGCGCCGTCGCACAAAACCGCCGTATGGCTAGAGCAATGGGCATACCGACTGCCCGCGTTGACGCGCTGACTTTTGGTTTGGGTTCAGGCATTGCAGGCGTGGCAGGCGTGGCGTTAAGTCAAATCACCAATGTCGGGCCAAATCTGGGGCAATCTTATATCGTCGATTCTTTTATGGTGGTGGTGTTTGGTGGTGTCGGCAATCTGCTAGGTACATTAGTCGCTGGATTCTCGCTAGGGATTGCCAATAAATTTTTAGAGCCGTTCGCAGGTGCGGTATTAGCAAAAATTCTGGTGCTGGTGTTTATTATTTTGTTTATCCAAAAACGTCCGCGTGGCTTGTTTCCACAAAAAGGTAGGGCTGCTGATGGTTGATAACCTCAAGGAGTGCAAGCTTTGCTTGCACGCGCAAGCAAAGCTTGCACTCCCAACTCTAACAAACTAGGCAACACACTATGAAATTATTAACCTTCTTAGGAAATGATAAAACCTGCACGGCGGTGTTACTGCTTATTACCGCAGTCACTTTTATTATTCCATTCTGTAATTTAATCTCACCGCCAGATTCTGCGCTGCATTTTTCCGCCTACACAGTATCGCTGTTAGGCAAATATATGGCGTTTGCCCTGCTGGGTTTGTCGCTCGATTTAGTCTGGGGTTATGCAGGGATTCTGGTATTAGGGCAAGGCGCGTTTTTCGCCTTGGGCGGTTACGCAATGGGAATGTATTTAATGCGGCAAATCGGGACACGCGGCGTGTATGGCAATGCGGAACTGCCCGATTTTATGGTGTTTTTAAACTGGAAAGAACTGCCGTGGTATTGGTTAGGTTTTGATAATTTTGGTTTTGCAATGTTGATGGTGCTGCTTGCGCCAGCAATATTAGCGTTTGTGTTTGGCTGGTTGGCATTTCGCTCGCGGGTGACGGGCGTGTATTTATCGATTATTACCCAAGCCTTGACTTACGCTTTATTGCTGGCATTTTTTCGTAATGAAATGGGCTTCGGCGGCAACAACGGCTTAACCGATTTTAAAGACATACTGGGGTTTAATATCCAATCTGAAGCCGTGCGCGGCGTGTTATTCATGATGACGGGCATTTGCTTAATCAGTGCGTTTTTAGTGTGTCGCTGGTTAGTCAATACCAAACTGGGGCGCGTGGTCACTGCAATCCGTGACCAAGAATCTCGCGTGCGCTTTTTGGGTTATCGGGTGGAAATGTTCAAACTCTGGCTATTCGTCTTCGCCGCCATGTTGGCAGGTATTGCAGGTGCGTTGTATGTACCGCAAGTGGGCATTATCAATCCCAGCGAATTTTCCCCGCTCAACTCTTTAGAAATTGTCATCTGGGTGGCAATGGGCGGACGCGGCACGTTATACGGTGCAATCGTCGGCGCGGTGCTGGTCAATTACAGCAAAACCGTGTTGACAGGTTTACTGCCCGAAGCGTGGTTATACATTTTAGGCGGCTTGTTTATCGTGGTCACGTTGCTGTTACCCGATGGCATTGTCGGCTTATTACAACGCAAAATCAGGGAGCAAAGCGCGTGAATCAGTTTAAAGAAAATTTATTTGATGACCCAAACAAAAGCAACACGGGCGTAATGGCAGTCAAAGGCTCGCTTGATACCCGACACGGGCCCATTCTGTACATGGAAGATGTCAGCGTCAGCTTTGACGGCTTTAAAGCCTTAAATAACCTGTCTTTATATATAGATGATGGCGAGTTGCGCTGTTTAATTGGCCCGAACGGTGCGGGCAAAACCACCTTAATGGACGTGATTACTGGTAAAACCCGCCCCGATACAGGTTCAGTATTTTTTGGGCAAACCATCAACTTACTGGAAATGGATGAACCCGCAATTGCTCAAGCGGGGATTTGTCGCAAATTTCAAAAACCCAGCGTATTTGACGCACTCACGGTGTTTGAAAATCTGGAACTGGCATTAAAAGCCGACAAAGGCGCGTGGCATACGCTATTTTTTCGTTTAACAGGCGAACAACGCGACCGCATTGATGAAGTTCTCGCCACCATTGGCTTAACCGAAGCCAAACAATACCGCGCAGGTATTTTGTCGCACGGGCAAAAACAATGGCTGGAAATCGGTATGCTGTTGATGCAAGAACCCAAAGTCATGCTGGTTGATGAACCGATTGCAGGCATGACCCATCAGGAAATTGAACGCACGGCTGAATTATTGCTGTCCTTACAGGGCAAGCATTCCATCGTGGTCGTGGAACATGATATGGAATTTGTGCGCTCGATTGCTCGCAAAGTCACAGTGTTACACGAAGGCTCGGTCTTAACCGAAGGCACAATGGACGAAGTACAAAATGACCCGCGTGTCATACAAGTTTATTTGGGGGGATAATGTTAAAAATTAACGGCTTGGAACAATATTACGGCGAAAGCCACACCCTCTGGGAGATTAACCTAGACATTCCCGCTGGCGGCTGCGTGTGTTTAATGGGACGTAACGGCGTAGGCAAAACCACTTTATTGAAAGCTATCATGGGCTTGATTCCCATTAAAGGCGGCTCTATCACCTTTGATGAACAACTGTTAGGCAGCGGCAAAGCCGAACAACGCGCCGCGCTGGGTATCGGCTATGTGCCGCAAGGTCGGGAAATTTTTCCATTAATGACCGTGGAAGAAAACCTGAAAACAGGCTTACGCGCCGCCCGTCGTCACGGCATTAAAAAAGTCCCCGATTCGGTGTATGAAATTTTTCCCGTGTTAAAACAAATGCTCAAACGCCGAGGCGGTGATTTATCAGGCGGTCAACAACAGCAACTCGCCATCGGTAGAGCCTTGGTACTCAATCCGCAATTACTGATTCTGGACGAACCCACCGAAGGCATACAACCCAACATCGTCAGTGAAATCGGTGATGTCATCATCCGTCTGAATCGTTCAATGGGAAAACCCATCCCCGTACCCAAACCCAATCCAGACGATTTAGGCGAAGTGCATAGTGCCATTGCCAAAATCAATCATGAATTAGGCGTAACCGTGTTGCTGGTCGAGCAAAAACTCCCCTTTGCCCGCAAAGTCGCCGACCATTTTTGCATCATGGACAGAGGACGCACCGTCGCCACAGGTGCAATGGACAGCTTAAGCGACAGTATGATTAAACAGTATTTGACGGTTTGAGGTTTACAATTACAAAATCGCTTGTCGGATTATTAATTCTCTCGACAGAAGAAATAATTGTCCCTTTAAGGTACGAGACGAGCGTATTTCTAAGCTATAGTATAAGGGTGACGTAATACAACATACCGAGGATACAATATGCCACCTGAAATAAAACCTTATGTCAAATCACTCGATGATGAGTTAGATTGGAAGCTCTTAGATCAACTTTTTGGCATAGTTTCTCAAATAAGTAATTTTTGCTTCGAGACCAAAAAATTTTGTGTTACTACAGAATTTATAGTGCTTACACTTTTTGCTAAGTTCACAACAGATAAACTTGATACTTCACTTTTTGTTACAGGTTTGGTAATTCCAATATGTTTTTGGTTTCTTGATTCGGTTGCATATTATTATCAAGCCAAGCTTCGAGGGATGATGGAAGCAATTCAAAATCGTATTAAAGACAGACATAAAGAACAATTAATAATTATATCTAGCAAACCAATTGAACGTATTAACAAACCTTGGTGGAGCAAAGTATTTGATGCTGTTATTAACCATTCTATGTGGATTTATGCTTTCTTGATAATTATTGATTTTATAGTTTGGGTATTTTATTTAAATAAGGTTGTTGTATGAACGTCTTTGTAAGTTATTCACGTCGTGATGGAGTAGTTACAACAGCATTATTAAGTCATCTGCACTCACATTTAGCTGATATTTGTAAGCCATTTATTCATGCCCTTGAAGAACCAGAAATAAAATATCAACAACTAGCAGTATTCCGTGCATTGTTTAGTTGCCATCTAATAATTCTTCTTGTTTCTCCAGCTAGCGTGAATTCTCCTTGGGTAAGATTAGAAATTTTTCTCGGACGGTTACTTTTGCGACCAATTGTCACTATTGATGCTTTAACGCTATCATCTTGGCGATAAGATGTAGTACAAATTTTTTATCGTTCCAACGCGGAGCGTTGGAACGATTATAAACATGATGTGCTAATAAATATAAACCTAGTGATTACTAACACAACACAAACCCAAGACTGGCAAGCCCACCTAAACCTAGGCTTTGCCAATAAAAACGGCAAAACGGTACTCGCCCATCGTAGTCATCACGGGCCTTTAACCGTACAGCGTCCGTTTTATCCAGAAGGCGGGGTGTGTCATGTGTATATATTACATCCACCAGGCGGCGTAGTTGCGGGGGATTGCTTGACGATTAATATCAACGCCGCGACTGACAGCGCGGCGTTGGTGACGACTCCAGCGGCGGGTAAGTTTTATCGTAGTGCGGGTAAAGTGGCACGGCAAAAGGTGTTTTTAACTGTTGAAGAGGGCGCAACGCTGGAGTGGTTGCCACAGGAAACCATTATTTATGAAGGCGCGAACGTGTTGTCTGAATTGCGGTTGGAATTAGCAAGCACGGCGCGGTTTATCGCTTGGGAAGTGGTCGCACTGGGACGACCTGCGGCACAGGAAGGTTTTGATGCGGGTGAATTGACGATGAACTGGCATATTGTAAAGGCGGGGGCGTTGTTTTATCGGGAACGGTTACGCATAGACGCACAAGCATTCGCCGCACGGTGGGGCTTAAACGGACATTCAGCGTGTGGTACATTATTCGCCTATCCCAGCACTGCCGCACATCTTGATGCGGTGCAGCAGTTAATCGGTGAACATCCTAATCGCGGTGTAACCCGTATTGATGATTTATTGATTTGTCGCGCTCTCGATGACCGCGCCGACGTATTACGCGATTTTTTTCAGCAGGTTTGGCAGTTAATCCGAACCGATATTGCCCAGCAATCAGCGTGCGCACCGCGTATTTGGGCGACTTGACAGGACACAGTTATGCAATTGACACCACGCGAAAAAGATAAATTATTGTTATTCACCGCCGCGCTCGTCGCTGAACGCCGTTTGGCTCGCGGCGTTAAGTTGAATTATCCAGAAGCTGTCGCCTATATTTCAGCGGCAATTATGGAAGGAGCGCGAGATGGACAGAGCGTCGCCGAGCTGATGGCTTATGGGCGCACGTTGCTGACGGTTGATGATGTGATGGATGGCATAGCCGAGATGCTGCACGATGTGCAGATTGAAGCGACCTTTCCCGACGGAACGAAACTCGTCACTGTCCATGATCCAATTGTTTAGTGTTGTCAGGAGTCCAATAGCTTTAGCTATTGAACTAAAACAGCTAAAGCTGTTTTACTCCAGCAAACTCACGTTGAAAAACTCTTTAGGAGCAAACCATGATTGTAGGTGAAGTGATTCCAGCCGAGGGCGAAATTGAACTGAACGCAGGGCGTGAGCCTATCCGTTTGTTGATTGCCAACAGCGGCGACCGTCCGATTCAAGTCGGCTCGCATTACCATTTTTATGAAACCAATCCCGCTCTACATTTTGACCGTGAACAAGCGCGTGGCTATCGGTTGGATATTGCCGCTGGTACGGCAGTGCGTTTTGAACCCGGCCAACAGCGCGAAGTGCAGCTTGTGCCGTTTGCGGGTTTACGTCACGTTTACGGATTTAGACAGGAAATTATGGGCGCGTTGGAGGCACAATCATGAGTAAAATCAGCCGTCAGGCTTACACGGATATGTTTGGCGCGACTACGGGCGACCGTGTGCGTTTGGGTGACAGTGCGTTATTGTTGGAAGTAGAAGCCGATTACACCGTCTATGGCGATGAAGTGAAATTCGGCGGCGGCAAAGTGATTCGTGATGGCATGGGACAAAGCCAGTTGGATTCTTCGGTAGCAATGGATTTAGTCATCACCAACGCGCTGATTGTCGATCATTGGGGCATCGTCAAAGCTGACATCGGCGTGAAAAATGGACGCATTGCCGCGATTGGTAAAGCGGGTAATCCCGATATTCAGGCAGGCGTAACGATTGTTATCGGTGCAGGTACAGAAATTATTGCAGGCGAGGGACAGATAGTCACAGCGGGCGGCATAGACGCGCATATTCATTTTATTTGTCCGCAACAAATTGAAGAAGCTTTGAGTTCAGGTGTGACCACCATGATAGGCGGCGGTACAGGGCCTGCAACAGGAACAAACGCCACGACCTGTACGCCAGGCCCTTGGTATATTGAGCAAATGCTGCACGCTTTGGACGGCTTTCCGATGAATTTTGGTTTATTGGGCAAAGGTAATGCCAGCTTACCAGCGGCACTGGAAGAACAGGTGTTAGCGGGTGCAATGGGTTTAAAACTACATGAAGATTGGGGAACAACACCCGCCGCGATTGATTGCTGTTTGGATGTGGCAGAACGCTTTGATGTGCAGGTGGCGATTCATACCGACACGTTGAATGAATCGGGTTTTGTCGAAGATACCTTTGCCGCATTTAAAGGGCGCACCATTCACACTTACCACACCGAAGGCGCGGGCGGTGGTCATGCGCCCGATATTATCAAAGCCTGCGGTTTGCCGAATGTATTGCCGTCATCGACTAATCCCACTCGTCCTTATACCATCAACACGGTAGATGAACATCTGGATATGTTGATGGTCTGCCATCACCTTGATCCCAGCATTGCCGAAGATGTTGCGTTTGCCGAATCACGCATCCGCCGCGAAACCATTGCCGCCGAAGACATATTGCATGACTTGGGCGCGTTTTCCATGATTTCTTCCGATTCGCAAGCAATGGGGCGCGTCGGTGAAGTGATTATTCGTAGCTGGCAAACCGCGCATAAAATGAAAGTGCAACGCGGCAGTTTAGCGACTGACACCAGCCGTCATGATAATTTCCGTATCAAGCGATACATTGCTAAATACACCATCAATCCCGCGATTAGTCACGGTATCTCCCATGAAGTCGGTTCAATTGAAGTCGGTAAATTGGCGGATTTGGTTTTGTGGAAGCCTGCGTTTTTTGCCGTGAAACCCAGTTTGATTATTAAAGGCGGCATGATAGCTTCTGCGCCGATGGGCGATGCCAACGCCTCCATTCCCACGCCCCAACCTGTACATTACCGCCCGATGTTCGGTAGTTTTGGCAAAGCCGCCGCCAGTAATTCGATGTTCTTTTTACCGCAAGCGGCGGTTGAATTGGATGTCGCAAGTAAATTAGGCTTGGGCAAACGCACGGGTATTGTGAAAAATACCCGTAACATCGGTAAAAAAGATTTAATCCACAATCACTATCAACCCAACATCGAAGTTGACCCACAAACCTATAGTGTGCGTGCCGATGGTGAATTATTGATTTGCGAACCTGCGGATGTGTTGCCGTTTGCTCAGCGGTATTTTTTGTTTTAGGAAATCAATGTGATGCCTAAATTTAGTAGAGAAGAATTAATTGAAAGAGCTTTCCTTAGAGCAGCAACAGTCATGTTTGGTATGTGGGAAGAACGAGGTAGTTCTGATACGAGATTACTCATTCCACCCCTTATACCAGACGAATTTGTGATAATTGGTGAGTCAATAAATGGAAGAGAACACCGTGAACATATAATTCCTCGTGTGGTTATCTGTAACCAATGTCACAAAATGTTCAGTGAAGGGGTAGATATAAATACTGTTGCAAGATTCATTCGTAATAATCTGAAGATAATTTATATTTCAAAAGATGAGCAACATTTATTGGATAATGGAAAGCAACTAAATTTAAGACAGCGTATGCCGACTGGTTGGAGTTTTGAAAGCGGTGATATATATGTAAGACTTAATACAGCAAAAATTGAGTTTCGAATATACGATTTATAACCTATTTAATAACATTCTATTAACCATGCTTATGCTAAAACTAACCGAAATCACAACGCCAGAAAGTTCAACCGATGACGTGCTGACCTTGCCCTTTGAACAACGCCAAAAAAGCCGTTTTTCGGCAATCACCGATAACGGCAAACAAGTGGGTTTATTTTTACCGCGTGGCAGTTATTTACGCTCAGGAACGGTATTAACCAACGTACTAGCCTTTAGAGTCTTGATAAACGCCGCGCCTGAATCGTTGTCAGTGGTGCATACCGATGATGCGTTATTGTTTGCCAGAGCCTGTTATCACTTGGGTAATCGGCATATTTCTTTACAGATTTTGCCTAATGAACTGCGCTATTTGCATGACCATGTGTTGGATCACATGGTCGAAGGCTTAGGGCTTAGCGTGTCGGTTGAAAGCCTGCCGTTTGAGCCAGAAGCGGGCGCGTACCATAGCCATGATTAACGATGTTGCCTTATTGCGCTTGTTGCAATTAGTCAGCGCGGGATTACCTATCGGGATGTACAGCTATTCGCAGGGCTTGGAACGTGCGGTGGATGATGGTTGGGTAAGCAATGCTGACCAAGCGCGAGAGTGGTTACACGGCATTATGGCAACGGCACTAACACAAACCGATATTCCCATTCTATTGCGCTTAATGGATGCGTGGTCACACAATGACACGGAACAAGTATTATTCTGGAGTAGAACGCTCACCGCCTACCGTGAAACCAGCGAATTACGCGCCGAAGACAGACAAACAGGACAAGCCTTAGCGCGATTATTGGACGCACTGGATTTTCCCGAAGCTAAAGCGTGGCAAAAACAACCCGAAGCTAGTTTAGCCACTTTGTTCAGTTTGGCGGCGGTGCGTTGGGGCATTCCGAAACACCAAGCGGCACTGGGTTATTTATGGAGTTGGCTGGATAATCAAGTGTTGTGTGCGGTGAAACTTGTGCCGTTAGGGCAAGTCGCTGGACAACGCTTACTCACTGAATTATCTGCTTTAATACCCGCACACATTAACAACGCATTCAGTTTAACGGATGATGAACTGGGCGGCAGCGCGTTTGGCTTAGCCTTAGCCAGTAGCCGCCATGAAATGCAGTATTCACGATTATTTCGTTCTTGAGAGAAAACTATGTCAGATAAACAAGTGTTAAGAGTCGGTATTGGTGGCCCTGTGGGTTCGGGTAAAACCGCATTGGTCGATGCCTTATGTAAAAATATGCGTGATGAGTTTGAAATCGCTGTGGTGACTAACGATATTTATACCCGCGAAGATCAGCAGTTTTTAATTCGTAGCCAAGCCTTACCCGAAGACCGTATTTTAGGTGTAGAAACAGGCGGTTGTCCGCACACCGCGATTCGTGAAGATGCTTCGATGAATCTTGCCGCCGTCGATGAACTGTGTGAGCGTTGGGATAATCTCGATTTCATCATGGTGGAAAGTGGCGGTGATAATTTAAGCGCGACTTTTAGCCCTGAATTAGCCGATTTAACTATCTATGTGATTGATGTATCAGCAGGCGACAAAATCCCCCGCAAAGGTGGACCGGGAATTACTCGCTCCGATTTGCTGGTGATTAATAAAATCGACTTAGCTCCTTATGTCGGCGCGTCTTTGGAAGTCATGGAACGCGATGCAAAAAAAATGCGTGGTGATCGTCCATTTGTGTTTAGCAATTTAAAAACTGGCACAGGACTGAACGCCATTAGGGAGTTTATTATTGAAGCAGGGATGTTAAACTGATGTATCAACACTTTTCAGGATACATTATTGGTAGTGGGTCAAATCTGCAAGACTCATATCGTGTTTTGAGGACATGATATAACTTGCCTTTTGTCCCTATGATACTACGTCTTCACATGTTAATTGATGAAAGCAAAGTTTACGCAACCATCAGAGAGTTACGTTGGAAAAGTGGATGCAGTTGCCAGTTCTGTAGCTCTAATAAAATCCGCAAACGGGGTAAAAATGACCGTCATTCGGTGTGTCAACGCTATCAGTGCATTGTGTACGAAGCGTTTTGATGATTTGAGGGGAATAGTTTTCTCAATGTCGTTTATCGCAGGAATCGTACTCATTTTTCGCTCACTAATAGGGC
>JBAXNR010000081.1:0-19985 GCA_037133675.1 Methylococcales bacterium | reverse complement strand
ACCTAAGTCAGACAAACCAGCCCCTGCGGCTGATGCTAACAAGAAAACAGAAGAGCCTGCACCTAAGTCAGACAAACCAGCCCCTGCGGCTGATGCTAACAAGAAAACAGAAGAGTCTGCGCCTAAGTCAGACAAACCAGCTCCTGCGTCTGACGCTAACAAGAAAACAGAAGAGTCTGCGCCTAAGTCAGACAAACCAGCTTCTGCGGCTGTGTCTAGTGAAAAACCAAAAAATAGTATTTAATTGAAAGTGTTGTCATCGGATTAGGCTAGCTCACAGCCTAATTCGATAGTTGACCGCCATCCGCAATACTCTGTGCCGTTTGCTTACTGCAATGGCTTACATCATCTCCGATTTTATGACTATAAAATGCAAGCCTACCCAGCTCTATTCCTATTCTATGTTTCGCTGATTGCTTTATTGCCTAGTACGGCATCGGCAACACAACTTAATAATCCTTATACAGAGGACGAGGGCAATCGCTCGGTTTTATACGAATCCTTTACTGAACGCCCCAAGCATTTAGACCCAGCGGTGGCGTATAGTTCCAACGAATATGCAATTATTGGACAGATTTATGAACCGCCTTTTCAATACCATTATTTGAAACGACCGTATCAACTGATTCCAGCAACCGCGAGTAAAATGCCAGACATTCATTATTTGAATGCTAATGGCGAGCCACTCGCACAGGGAGCAAAAGACAGCGACATTGTTTTTACCGATTACATTATCGACATAAAACCAAATACTCACTATCAACCTCATCCAGCGTTAGCGAAAAATTCCGCTGGAGATTATCTTTACCATCAGTTAAGTGCTGAAAAAATTGACGCTCTGCATAGTTTGGCTGATTTTAAAAATACCGATTCACGCGAACTCATCGCCGATGATTATATCTATCAAATTAAACGCTTAGCCTATCCTAAGTTGCAATCACCTATCGCCGAAGTGATGAAAAACTATATCGTCGGTTTTGATGAATTCGCTAAGCAAACAGCCAATGTGCCAATAATCGCACTCAAAAATCAGCCGCTTACAGGTGTGGAAGTATTAAACCGTTATTCATATCGCATACGCATTAAAGGAAAATACCCGCAATTTTTATTTTGGCTGGCGATGCCATTTTTCTCGCCTATGCCGTGGGAAGCGGATGCGTTTTATAGTCAAGCAGGTTTAGCAGATAAAAATATTACCTTAGATTGGTTTCCTATCGGCACGGGCGCGTATTTTTTAGCGGAAAACAATCCTAATCGACGCATGATTTTGTTAAAAAATCCGTTGTTTCACAGTGAAACTTATCCTAGTGAAGGGGAAGCGGACGATCTTGCCAAAGGTTTATTACAAGATGCAGGAAAACCTTTACCCTTTATCGACAAAGTGGTTTTTATGCTGGAAAAAGAAACCATTCCTTATTGGAGTAAGTTTCTACAAGGTTATTATGATCTATCAGGAATTGCCTCCGACAGTTTCGACCAAGCCATTCAATTTACAGGTAGTGGTGGCGCACGTTTAACCGAAGCCATGCAGGAAAAAGGCATTCAATTACAAACGGCTGTCACCACCTCTAATTATTATCTTGGCTTTAATATGCTTGATACAACCGTAGGAGGTAGTAGTGAAAGTGCCAGAAAATTACGTCAGGCTATCGCTATTGCCGTTGATTTTGAAGAGTATATTGCCATTTTTATGAATGGACGTGGTGTTACGGCACAAGGTTTACTGCCTCCAGCGATTTATGGCTTTGCTGAAGGACAAGCGGGGATTAATCCTTATGTTTACCATTGGCAAGACGGTAAAGCCCAACGTAAAGCTATTAGCGACGCAAAACAGCTACTGATTGAAGCGGGTTATGAAGGTGGAATAGACCCAAAAACTAAAGAGTCGTTAATTTTATATTTTGATACAACAGCGATTAGCGTTGATGATCGTCCACGGATGAATTGGTATCGTAAACAATTTGAAAAACTAGGCATTAAATTGGTGGTTCGCGGCACTGATTACAATCGTTTTCAAGAAAAACTACGCATAGGCAATGCGCAACTGTTCTTTTTAGGCTGGAATGCTGATTATCCAGACCCTGAGAATTTTTTGTTTTTACTCTATGGTCCGCATTCAAAAGTGAAATACGGTGGAGAAAATTCCAGTAATTATCAAAATCCTGAGTTTGACCGCTTATTTGAACAAATGCGTAATATGGATAATGGTGAACAACGTTACCAATTAATTCAGCAATTACAAGAAATTGTCCGTCATGATGCACCGTGGTTATTAGGGTTTCATCCCAAAAATTTCGCGCTATATCATGGCTGGTATAAAAATTTAAAACCCAATTTAATGGCAAATAATCAGCTCAAATATACCCGCATTGATACAGCTAGCAGAGCCGAAAAAAGACAGCAATGGAATCAACCGCTATTTTGGCCATTGTTAGTAGGGGTGGGAGTATTTGTGTTACTGCTTATTCCTGCGATTAAGGCATATCACCGTCGCACGCATAAAACGGATTTGTAGCTGTGTGGAGTACAAACCAAGGTTTGTACTCCACATTTGGATTAAGTACGTTTCAGTTTTTTGCTTGGACGTACAGTTTTATCAGGGGCTTTGGCAACAACGATAAGACTCGCTTTGCGATAGTTTTGCGATTTGTTGCTGGGTAACTGCAACTGAGCGACTAAGTTAATAGCTTTTTTGTCTGTTGATTTTTTACTGGAAACAGACGCAGTTTTTAAAGAAGCTGTTTTATTATTGTCAGTGGTTTTTTTACCGCTAGTTAAGAGTACATTTTTCGCTGAGGCAACTTGAATACCTTTAGCTGTGCTTTTAGAGGCTTTCGCTACCCACTGAATTGGATCTGCTTTTTTGTTGCTTGAAGGCATTTTTAAAACTTCGCCTGAGCGTACTGATTTTCCAGTTGATGGATTAGCTTTAAGCAACGCTTGCACTGTAGTATGGTTTTTAGCAGCAATAAAAGTCAGGCTTTCGCCAGATTTAACTTTGTATTTGTTGGGAATTGCTTGCGTCTCTTTTGCTTGTGCTACTCTTATTTCTCTTTGTTCAGCTTGCGCTAACCTCTGCTCTTCACGGCGTACGCGATCTTCTTGTTCTCTAGCCATTTGAGTTTGATCAACACGATCTTCAAAGGGTAGTTGAGCTAAATTAGTTTTAAATGCCGCCACTTTTTCAACGGGTATTAATAAACGATGTGGACCGTCAGGTGAAGTGCTAGCACGACTAAAGCCTGGATTTAATTTCATAAATTTATCTAGTGGCATATTCGCTAATTGTGCCGCTTTTAGTAAATCCAGCGGCGAATCAATAGTAACAACTTCAAGATACGGTTTGTTCGGAATATTGTTCAAGCGAATACCATATTCGTCCGCATTGGCAATCAATTTAGCAATCGCTAATAGCCGTGGAACGTAGTCTGCTGTTTCTTTGGGTACATCCAATGACCAATAATCAGTAGGCAAACTCAGGTTTTCATTTTTTTCCATTGCCTTCCAAACATTGCCTTTACCCCAGTTATAAGAGGCTAAGGCAAGATGCCAATCGCCATTAAAGGTTTCACCTAAATCTTTAAGAAATGCAGTGGCAGCTTGTGTTGAGTCGAGAATATCACGGCGACCGTCATACCAAGAGTTTTGTTCAAGACCGTACAATTTACCAGTGTCGGGAATAAACTGCCAAAGCCCTGACGCATCGGCTTTTGAATAGGCATCGGGTATAAAGGCACTTTCAACCACTGGTAATAAAGCCAATTCACCTGGAATATTATTTGCCTCAATTTCATCGAGAATAAGATGTAAATAAGGTTCTGCACGTTGTTGAATTCTGGCAATGTAAGCTGGGTGATTTAAATACCAGTTTAATTGACGATCTACTCGTTCATTGTTGATGTCAGGTAAGGAATACAAAGACAATAATCTTTCCCAAACGGTATTTTTGTGACTTTGCGCGGTTTTAAGACGACTATCGAGTGAATGAGAACGTAGCTCCTGTTTACTATTCTGAGAGAAGTTAATTGGTAGCTTATCATTGTAGCTTAACGGTGCTTTTGGAGTTTCTGTAGCACACCCTGCGACAATTAAAGATATGGAAATTAATAAAAAATTAACTGGTCTGTTAGAATTACCAAGCATTATCTTTAAACCTTGACGAATGTATTTGAATTACTTTCGATTATAACCATGTTTTTACGGAAAATCATTAAATGATGATTGATTGGGTGAATTGATGAATCGAAGCTTTTTATTTTCTTGCTACCAAACCCCTAGAGGTAAGTTGTTGCAAGAGCTGGAAGCTGATTATTTACGGCGATCTATTACCGTAAGCTGTCAGCAAATCGTGTTACAAATCGGTGGATTAGGCTGGGAAAATGAATTTGTTGACTGCACTTTATATCAACGTTATACGGTATTGGATGCCAAAAAATTAGGTCATGAAACGGCAAGAAAAATTCAGGCAAAAGCGCACCACTTGCCATTGCAAAGCGAAAGTGTCGATATGGTCATTTTGCCACATTTATTAGAATTTGATGCTCAGCGTTTTCAAAGCATTCGAGAGGTAGAGCGGGTTTTGAAACCAGAAGGTTTATTGGTGGTATTAAATTTTAATCCGTGGAGTTTATGGGTGAGGTATCAGTATTTATGGGACAAAAAAATGGCGGATTCATGGACAGGGCATTTTATTTCGCGGTCAAGAATGTTGGATTGGTTAAAGTTATTAAATTTTGAAGTCACGGGGGTCTCAGAATTTAGTTTGGACAGGGTTCATTCAGCACAGGGTAAATCGATCACTAATAGGCATTCAACTTTTGCTTCGGCTTATGCAATTAAAGCGATAAAACGCCGTTATCAGTTAATTCCACTAACACCCGTAAAAAATGAGCGGCAATCTTTATATTTAGCGAATACAGTTAATTCTGCACGGTCAGAAAAACATGATTGATTCTGTCATTATTTACACGGATGGAGCTTGTCGGGGCAATCCAGGTGTGGGCGGCTGGGGTGTTATTCTGAGTTATAAAGGTAAGGTTAAAGAGCTGTGCGGCGGTGATAAAGACACCACTAATAATCGTATGGAGTTAATGGCGGCAATCCAAGCCTTGGAAGCGTTAACCAAACCTTGTGCAGTCAAGCTTTATAGTGATTCAAGTTATGTGTTAAAGGGTATTACCGAATGGATGCCTAACTGGAAAAAACGCGGATGGAAAACTGCGTCTAAACAGCCTGTTAAAAATGTCGATTTATGGCAACGCTTGGATGCTGCCATTACTCAACACGACATTGAATGGAAATGGGTAAAAGGGCATTCTGGCGATAAAGGCAATGATAGAGCGGACGCGCTGGCTAATTTAGGCATTGATTCACTGCCCTCCGTTAAACAATAACAGAAGTCCAATAGCTTTAGCTATTGCTGTAAAAATAGCTAAAGCTCTTTTACTCCAGCTTTTAAGTAAGGTTCACTTTTTGTTATTCAACAAACTTTTAAGATCAGCAAATGGATTATGCGTTGCCACAGGGCTGCTGGTTTTAGTCGATTGCGCATTGCCAAAGCGTGTTTCTTCATAGCGAGAATGCTCATTATCATGGCAATAAAGGCACAATAACTCCCAGTTGCTGCCATCGCTTGGATTATCATCATGATTATGATTCTTATGATGCACAGTTAATTCAGTAATGGTTTTATGACTAAATTCACGCGCACATCGCCCACATATCCACGGATACAGCTTAAGAGCCTGCCCTCGATAAGATTGCTCTCTTAACTCCTGATTGCGGCGAGCATCTGTAACAATCTGGTCAAGTTTATGTTTATCGATCTGAGTTCTTTTAATGGTCATCGTGAATACCTACTGTGCTGAGATGGCTTTGTTTTATGTGGGTAAATATAGTACAAGAAATTAGGTTTTTATGCTTAACAAGTAGGGCTTAAAAATTATCTTTGTCTATTCAGTGTAATAAGTTTTTTTAAAAATATCGCATAATGACTATGGAAGCTATTTCCATGATGTCCACGTTATGCGAATTGAAGATGAACGACTTGGTTTTTTGTCGGCACAATGTGCGCATCACCATCGAGTAACTGCAACAACAGCTCTGCAACATTAATACCTAATGCCTCCCCAATACCTATGTATGAACTGGTTAAGCGTGGATTAATTTCTACCACCAGTAATTGCTCGTCTTGTTTAATTAAATCAACCCCTGCATAGCCCCATAAATCAGGAAACGCTTTGGCTACTTGATCGACAACAATCTGAAACGGTGCTTTATCTAACTCATAATTCACCTCACAGCCCACCAATTTAAGACGCTGATCTTCATGAATGATGATGACTTGGTGATTGATGCAAATTAACTGCCCGACTCCTTGCTTAAATAACGCGGAAACGCTTAATGCAATACCACTGATAAATGGCTGAATAACATACTGTTGGGGATGATGTAGACTGACTAGTAATTTTTCAAAATCATCTTCATTGCTACAAACAAAGCAATTTTCACAGCCCGCACCATCACGCTCTTTAATCACTGTGCTTTGGCTATGAAAATGGGGGTATTTATCTAAACGGTGACTGGGTATAGTGGTTATATGGTTTGCCGATAACACTTTAAAGGTTTTCATTTTATCAGCGGTTTTCTCAACCGCACTGGAGGATGAAGACAGCAAATATTTACCCGCTACTTCAACGGTAGAACAGAGTGTCAATAAAATGCCATTGGTTTCGGGAGCAATCGGTAATACGGCATCACAGTTCTCTATGGCACGCGTAAAAACTGCTAATACATCATCCGTGGGATTGACAGCAATTTTAGTCACACCTTTTGGTAAATCAGCATTTAATCGCCGCTGATCCAATAACACTGACAATTCATGTTCACCGCTAGCATTTAAATCGTTCAGCACAGCAGTTAGCATTAGCCAGCCTTCACGCATTAAAGTGAGCGGCAAATCAGTGTTGGCAAAGCCACCACCGTTTATGTATTCAAAAATCAGGATTTTCATAAACTATTTTCGACACGGTAAATATAAAGTTAGATTATCGGTTAGTTTATCAAGCGTTGAGCAATAAAGCATCGCGTATTGTAAAAACGTAATATTTTATGTTTTTACAGCCGAATTACTTGCCGTCAACGCTAGATTCTCAGCGAGAATGGAATAATACCGTTCGTGCTAAGTCTTTCGATACCTCTGGTTTTTTACATTCTCTTTATATTCTCCAAGGTGTTTTTTACGACTTTTTTACGCGCTACTCCTGTATATTGAACAGTGACGGTTTTTTTACCATAACCTTTAAGAGGTGATGCAAATGGACATCTATTATTTATTTATCACAGTATTATTTTTTGTCAGCACAGCGTTGTTAAGCAAGGGGTGCGAGAAATTACGGGGGCAGTCATGAACTGGCTTTATTTGCTGAGTGGTGGTTTAGCGGTGGCAGTATTTATTTACTTGCTGGTGGCGTTGTTTTATCCAGAGAAATTCTAATGACTGCGCAAAGTTTTTTACAAATTATGCTGTATCTGTTGGTTTTACTGGCATTGGTTAAACCGTTGGGTGCTTATATGGCGCGGATTTATCAGGGTCAACCCGCAGGTTTTGAAAATCGGATGTATCAGTGGTGCGGTGTGGATGCTAAACAGGATATGCGCTGGACACAATACGCGTTGGCGGTGCTGGTGTTTAATTTTCTGGGCTTGGTGGTAGTTTACGCGTTACAACGTTGTCAGGTATTTTTACCGTTAAATCCACAAAACTTATCCGCTATCAGTTCCGATTCAGCATTCAATACCGCAATTAGTTTTGTCACTAATACTAATTGGCAAGGTTATAGCGGTGAAACCACGATGAGTTATTTAACGCAAATGCTGGGGCTGACGGTGCAAAACTTTTTATCGGCGGCGACTGGAATGTCGGTGTTGGTGGCATTAGTACGCGGTTTTATTCGCCGTAACAGTGACGGTATCGGTAATTTTTGGGTCGATATGACGCGCAGTACCTTGTATATTTTGTTGCCTCTGTCCTTGATTTTCGCTATGTTATTAGTGGGTCAAGGTGTGGTGCAAACAACAAACCCTTATCAAACCGTGACGTTGATGGAAGCAGCCAGTTATGAACAGCCTAAGATGGATGCTAACGGGCAAGCTATAAAAGATGCCGCTGGCAATACGGTCACGGAAACCATTAAAAGCCAACAACAAACCCTCGCTTTAGGCCCTGCGGCTGCACAAATCGCCATTAAACAACTCGGCACAAACGGCGGCGGTTTTTTCAATGTCAATTCTGCACATCCGTTTGAAAATCCCACGCCACTGTCTAACTTTTTAGAAATGTTGGCTATTTTATTAATTCCTGCGTCCTTGTGTTACAGCTTTGGCGTGATGGTCGGAGATGCTCGTCAAGGTTGGGTGATTTTAGCGGCGATGACGTTAATTTTTACTGCGTTAGTTTTTGTTGCAGTCATTGCAGAACAAAGCGGCAATCCCTTGTTGCAGGTCGATCAAATCGCCTCGGATGCACAAGCAGGCGGCAATATGGAAGGCAAGGAAACCCGTTTCGGCATTGTCAATTCCGCATTGTGGGCAGTGGCAACTACGGCGGCTTCTAACGGTTCGGTCAATGCGATGCACGATTCATTCACGCCAATTGGCGGTTTAGTGCCGATGTGGCTGATGCAGTTGGGCGAGGTGATTTTTGGCGGTGTGGGCTGTGGTTTATACGGCATGATTGTATTTGCTATCGTCGCGGTGTTTATCGCAGGGCTGATGATAGGGCGCACGCCTGAATATTTGGGCAAGAAAATTGAAGCCTTTGAAATGAAAATGGCGGCGGTGATTATTTTAGTGCCGCCGTTGATGGTGTTAGGCGGTACGGCGTTGGCGGTTATGTTAGCGGTGGGTAAGGCTGCGGTATTTAATAATGGGGCGCATGGTTTTAGTGAAGTGTTGTATGCGTTTTCCTCAGCAGGTAATAACAACGGCAGCGCGTTTGCGGGTTTGTCGGCTAACACTCCGTTTTATAATTTGATGCTGGGTTTAATCATGTTGTTTTCTCGCTATTGGTTGATAATTCCTGTGTTAGCCATTGCGGGTTCGCTTGCCAGAAAAAAGATTGTCCCTGTCGGTTTAGGTACGTTACCCACGCACACGCCACTGTTTGCAGTGTTATTGACGATTACCGTGTTGATGGTAGGCGCGTTGACCTTTGTTCCCGCATTAGCCTTAGGCCCTATCGTTGAACATTTACAAATGATCCAACACACACAGGTGCAACCATGAGTAACAATGCTGCTTCTACCACTTTATTTGACCCCGCGATTGTGCGGCAAGCGTTGCTGGATGCGTTTTTAAAACTGACACCGCGCCAGCAATGGAAAAATCCTGTGATGTTTGTTGTTTATCTGGGCAGTTTATTGACTACGGTTTTGTGGTTGCAAGCATTGAGCGGCAACAGTGAAGAACCTGCGTGGTTTATTTTAACGATTACGTTGTGGCTATGGTTTACCGTGTTGTTTGCCAATTTTGCCGAAGCAGTAGCAGAAGGACGTAGCAAAGCTCAAGCGGCGTTTTTGCGCACTGCCAAACGAGATATTACCGCCAAGAAATTAGACGAACCGCGTTACGGTAGTAATTATTCCAAAGTGTCGGGTTCTACCTTGCGCAAAGGTGATGTGCTGTTAATCGAGGCGGGCGATTTTGTCGCGGGTGATGGTGATGTTATTGAGGGCGTGGCTTCGGTAGATGAAAGCGCGATTACGGGAGAAAGTGCGCCTGTGATTCGAGAATCTGGCGGTGATTTCAGTTCAGTGACAGGTGGTACGCGGGTATTATCCGACTGGTTAGTGGTACGCATTTGTGCCAATCCAGGTGAAACGTTTTTAGATCGTATGATTTCAATGGTGGAAGGTGCGAAACGACAAAAAACGCCGAATGAAATCGCGCTGACTATTTTATTAGTCGCGCTAACCTTAGTATTTTTAATGGCGACTGTCACCTTATTGCCATTCTCTTTATATAGCGTGGAAATCGCTGGCACGGGTAAACCGATTAGTATCACAGTGTTAGTAGCTTTGCTGGTGTGTTTGATTCCGACCACCATCGGCGGTTTATTATCAGCAATTGGTGTCGCAGGTATTGGGCGCATGATGCAGAAAAATGTCATTGCTACGTCGGGACGAGCCGTCGAAGCGGCGGGTGATGTTGACGTATTGTTACTCGATAAAACAGGAACAATTACTTTAGGCAATCGGCAAGCATCGCTGTTTATTCCCGCTAAAGGCGTGAATGAAAAACAACTTGCCGATGCCGCGCAACTTGCTTCCTTAGCCGATGAAACCCCAGAAGGACGTAGTATCGTAGTATTAGCCAAACAAAAATTTGGTTTTCGTGAACGTGATGTGCAGTCTTTGGGAGCAACGTTTGTCCATTTCAGCGCACAAACCCGCATGAGCGGCGTTAATTTACAAGGGCGGCAAATCCGCAAAGGCGCGGAAGATGCGATTCGTGGTTATGTGATTGAACAAGGCGGGCGGTTTCCAGAAGAATTACAAAAAAGTGTGATTGATGTAGCGCGGCGCGGTAGTACACCGCTATTAGTTGCAGAAGGGGCGCGGGTATTGGGCGTGATTGAATTAAAAGACATCGTCAAAGGTGGCATTAAAGAACGTTTTATCGAACTGCGACAAATGGGCATTAAAACCATCATGATTACAGGCGACAATCGTTTAACCGCCGCCGCGATTGCTGCCGAAGCGGGTGTTGATGACTTTCTAGCTGAAGCCACGCCTGAAGCGAAGTTGGCGTTGATTCGTCAACATCAAGCCGATGGACGTTTAGTTGCGATGACAGGTGATGGCACGAATGACGCACCAGCCTTAGCCCAAGCCGATGTTGCAGTGGCAATGAATAGCGGCACACAAGCCGCGAAAGAAGCAGGCAATATGGTGGATTTGGATTCTAATCCCACTAAGTTGATTGAGATTGTCGAAACAGGCAAACAAATGTTAATGACGCGTGGCGCGTTGACCACGTTCTCAATTGCTAACGATATAGCCAAGTATTTTGCTATTATTCCAGCGGCATTTGCCACCACTTATCCTGCGTTAAATGTGTTAAACGTGATGGGACTGGCAACGCCTGCCAGCGCGATTTTATCAGCGGTAATTTTTAACGCGCTCATCATCATTGCCTTGATTCCGTTAGCATTGAAAGGTATTAGTTATAAACCCGTCGGTGCAGAAAAATTATTGCAAAATAATTTGTTGATTTATGGTGTCGGTGGGCTAATTGTGCCGTTTATTGGTATTAAGGCGATTGATTTACTGTTGACTGCTATGAATCTGGTGTAAAGGAGCAAGCCATGTTGAATTATTTTAAACCTGCTGTCTTATTGTTGCTGTTATTGACGCTGTTGACTGGTGTGATTTATCCCCTAGTCGTCACCGCGTTTGCGCAACTGTTTTATGCTGATAAAGCCAATGGGAGCTTGATTTACGATACCAAAGAACAAGCGGTTGGCTCAGCGTTAATTGGGCAATCGTTTACGCAAGCCAAGTATTTTTGGGGACGTGCTTCGGCTACCGCGCCTTATCCGTATAACGCTGCCGCGTCCAGTGGTTCTAATCTAGGCTCTACCAATCCTGCTTTAATGGTTGCGGTGAATGCGCGAGTTAAAACCTTACAAGCGGCTGATCCAACGAATAAAGCCGCTGTGCCTGTGGATTTAGTCACCGCATCAGCCAGTGGACTTGATCCTCATATCAGTTTAGCTGCGGCAAAATATCAGCTTAAACGGGTTGCTAAAGCGCGAAACATGGATGAAAACAAACTGCGTGAGCTGGTCAATGCTCACACCGAAACGCGGCAGTGGTTTGTATTCGGTGAACCTAGAATTAATGTATTGCAGTTAAATCTGGCATTAGACCAAGCAACACGTTAACGTTTTTTAATTTCACATTTAATGGATAACACAATGTCTACGATAAAATCCACCTTAAAATTTAGCGGTGGCTTGCTAATACTTGCCCTTTTTTCTCAATACGTTTTTGCTGATAATCCATACCAATTGCCACCTAGCAAGCTGCAAATGGAAGCCTGTGAGCGTGAATCTCTGGCATTACATTCGGGTACGGTTGAGCAAGAACGGATATTTAATAAACAAGAACATTTTGAGGTGCGCCATGAGATACAGGCAAACGATGGTACGGAATGGGCTGTGTTGTGCGATTTGGCAACAGGGAAAATTATCGGCGAACAGAAAATGTTAGGTGATGGTAAGTAACCATGAGTGATGACCGTCCAGACCCAGATCAATTATTGGCGCGTGTTGAACGCGACAGTGCCAAAGCCAAACGTGGACGGTTAAAAATTTTCTTCGGTGCTGCGGCTGGCGTAGGTAAAAGTTACGCCATGTTACTGGCAGCACGCGAACGCCGCGCTGAAAATCTTGATGTGGTCATTGGGCTGATAGAAACCCACGGACGCAAAGAAACGCAAGCATTGCTGAAAGGTTTAGAAGTTTTACCCACGCGCCAAATCGACTATAAAGGCACGATGCTACATGAGTTCGACATTGATGCTGCTTTAAAACGCCGACCTGCGATTATGTTAGTCGATGAACTAGCACACACTAACGCGCCCAGTTCACGCCACCCCAAACGTTGGCAGGATATACACGAACTGTTGGAAGCAGGGATTGATGTTTATACCGCGTTAAATGTTCAGCACTTGGAAAGCCTTAACGATGATATAGGGCAAATTTCGGGCATACGGGTTTGGGAAACCGTGCCAGACACGGTATTTGAAGATGCAGATGAAATCGAGTTGGTGGATTTGCCACCCGACGAACTATTACTGCGTCTTAAAGAAGGTAAAGTTTATCTGCCTCAGCAAGCCCAACAAGCGATTCAACATTTTTTTCGCAAAGGCAATTTGATTGCCTTGCGCGAACTGGCATTACGCCAAACTGCTAACCGTGTTGATGCACAAATGCTCATTTACCGCGAAGATCACGCTATCCGTGATGTCTGGCAAGTCAATGAACGGATTTTGGTCTGCATCGGTGTTAATCCACTAGCAGAACGATTGGTACGCGCAGGTAAACGGCTGGCGGTCAGTTTGCGTGCTAAATGGCTAGTGGTGTATGTGGAAACTCCACAATTACAACGCTTACCCGCAGAAAAACGCGATGGAGTGTTACGCATTTTGCGTTTGGCAGAACAATTGGGCGCGGAAACTGTCACCCTCAGTGCGCCCGATATGGGTGAAGCCATTATTGAGTTTTGCAGTGAACGTAATATCAATAAACTGGTAGTGGGTAAACCGAGTCGGCGTGGTTGGAAACGCTGGTTGTTAGGTTCGGTGGTGGATGAGCTAATCGCCCATGCCCATAACGTTAATATTTATCTTTTGGGTAGTCCGAAAGATATTGATAATGTCGATATTAATCTGTTTCGTAAAAGTCCCTTACCTGGTTTGCGACAACGCTCAGTGCAAAAGAAAGGCTATTATTCGGGTTATGGCTGGGCGGTATTAATTACCCTGTTCAGTGCATTAATTGCCCGTTCCATGGTAGGGAGTCTGGAACTTGCCAATGTCGTCATGATATTTTTATTGGGCGTAGTCTTTATTGCTACCCGCTTTGGGCGAGGCCCATCGGTGTTAGCATCACTATTAGGTGTTGGCATTTTTGATTTTCTATTTGTACCGCCATTTTATAGTTTTTCAGTGGCAGGCAGTCAGTATTTAATCACCTTACTGACCATGCTGGTGGTGGGAATTGTCATCAGCAACTTAATGATTAATGTGCGCTCGCAAGCCAAAGTCGCTTCACATAGGGAACGCCGCGCTGCTGTGTTGTATGCGATGAGCAAGGAATTATCCCTGAGCCAAACCGAAGAAGACATTGTGCGCACGGCAGTAAGGCATTTACACTCTGAGTTTAGCAGTCGCAATGTCATTCTGTTTCCAGACAGCAATGGGCGTGTGTTGTATCCCAAGCAAAAAAGTATTCATGAATCTTTGCATGGTGCGGATTTGAGTGTGGCGCAATGGGTATTCGATCATAATGAAATGGCAGGACAGGGAACAAATACCTTATCGGGTAACGAAGCCATTTATTTTCCCATTTACAATGAAGATAAAGTATTAGGCGTATTGGCATTATTGCCTGTTAATTTGCGCCGTGTGTTTTTGCCCGAACAGCAAAAATTGCTGGAAACTTTTTTGCGCCAAATCGGACAAGCAGTGGCACGAATTCGCCTAGCCGAACAAGCCAAAATGACCCAAATGCAGGTGGAAACGGAACGCTTGCGTAATTCGCTACTCAGTGCCATTTCCCACGATTTACGCACCCCATTGGCAACCATTATTGGTTCAGCCAGCACACTGTTAGAAGGCGAAGGGCGATTACAAACACAGGACAAACTCGATTTAAGCCGTGTCATTGTCGATGAAGCGGAACGGATGTCGAACCTGATTAACAATATATTAGACATGGCACGACTGGATGCAGGCGTGGTTGAACTCAATAAACAATGGCATCCTGTAGAAGAGATTATCGGCACAGTGTTGACGCGGCTGCAAAAACATTTGCTGGATCGCGCGGTTAAAGTCAAACTACCTGCTGGTATTCCCATGATATTTGTTGATGCCGTGATGATTGAACAAGTGCTGATTAACCTGCTAGAAAACGCCATACGCTACACACCACAAGGCAGTGATTTAGACATTACAGCCGATATGACAGAAACAGCAGTGGAAATTAAGGTAGCCGATCATGGAGCAGGTATTCCCAAAGGTCGAGAAGACAGTTTGTTTGAAAAGTTTTATCAAGCCCGTCATGAAGCCGCACAAAGCGGCGTTGGGCTTGGACTGGCAATTTGTCGGGCTATTATCGAAGCCCACGGCGGCAAAATTTACGCACAAAACAGACTAGGCGGCGGCGCGGAGTTTACCTTTATACTACCTATCGATCAATCGCCCCCTGTTATGGAACTGGAAGAATAAAGGATGAATGACTGCCAGTCCTTTAAAGGACTGGCAGTCATAAAGATAACAGATTTAATACACTACCGAATAAGGCAATGACTAAAATAAATCCTGTGATTATCGTTATCGAAGACGATCCCGCCATTCGCCGTTTTCTACGAACAGGGCTGAGTACGCAGGGGTTTACCGTGTTTGAAACGGATACAGGTAAACAAGGTATTATTGAAACAGGAGTGCGCAAACCCGATTTAGTGATACTCGATTTGGGATTGCCAGACATCGATGGCGTTGAAGTGATTAAAGCCATTCGTGTGTGGTCGGCAATCCCCATTTTAATTCTGTCCGCACGTAGCGGCGAACAACACAAAATTGATGCACTGGATGCAGGTGCGGATGACTATTTAACCAAACCGTTTGGTTTTGGTGAATTATTAGCGCGAATACGAGTCGCATTGCGCCACGCTAATAGATCATTGGATTTTATGCAATCCGACGTGTTTGTTACCGCCAATCTAAGCGTTGACCTACAGAACAGACGGGTAAGCATTGATGACCAAGATATTCATCTCACTCCGATTCAATACCGACTGTTGGCAATACTGGTTAAAAATGCAGGTAAAGTGTTAACCCATCAGCAAATTCTTAAAGAAGTGTGGGGACCGTCTTATCAGGAAAACGCGCATTATTTACGGATTTATATGAGCCAGTTACGGCAAAAACTGGAAGCTGATCCTACTCAGCCTAAGTTCCTATTGACCGAATCGGGTGTGGGTTATCGCTTGAAGGTTTAACAATCACCCTTAATATTAACTGTTGCAATGGCTTTATTTGCTACCAGTGCGGCGCGTAAATCTTGTCCTACGTCTATGTCTCGACTATGCCAATCACTGGCTAAACCACATTTAGCGGGGACGGCTAAAAATTGTTGTGGATTATTGGGATTAACTGCGCATTCACGCAAACCCAAGGAAATACCTAAGCCTGTGGCTTTAACAAAGGCTTCTTTGCGTGTCCAAAATTGGTAAAACTCCCGCGTTTTCTGGTCTTCGGGTAATTGTTGCCAATAAGCGGCTTCTTCTGCACTAAAACATTTTTGAACTAAATCGACTAGACTTGACCGCTGTTTGCAGTGTTCAATATCGACACCCAATTGGCAGTTTTTAGCCACTGCCACTGCTATATGGCCATCACTATGCGATAGATTAAAGGCTATCTCTGGATAGTCGGCGAAATAGGGCTTACCTAGGTCAGTTTTTTGAATGTTGATACTGGCGGCTGATTGCGGTACATAGTGCGCGAGTACGGTTCGTAATTGACCATGCGCAGCAACATACCGCTGATGCAATAAATTATTACTAAATTTTTCTGCCTGAATTTTTTCGCTACTGTCGAGAACGCGCCAATGCTGTGCATAGTGGGCGTTCTCGGTGTCGAGTAGGCTAATCCAAAAATCAATACTAATGGCGGTCAAGTGTCTTAACCTTCTTGTCCATCAACTCTGGCACTGGTCAAAATGGGCGCGTACACAAACACAAATAAAGCAAACGCAGCAAGCCAAGATAAGGTAGCAAGATACACTAAACCGTTGTACCAAGCAGGTAACGCGATAGGCAATAATACCCGAAATAACGCCGCTACGTTAAGTAGCACAAAGGCAAGCGCGATAGCATTGGAGGCTTTGAGTATGCGTCCTGTATGCCCAAGCGAAACACGCGCCATCATGCCTAAGGTTAATACGCCGATACCGCCTAAAGTAAATGCGTGTAATGCTAATGCGGGTGAGATCAGCGCGTAAGCAGACAGTGCGGTAAAAATAAAGCCTAAAATAATCCAGCCGTAACCGACATACAGCACCCACAATAACGGTACATACCATATTTTCCCCACATACCAGCAGGAAATTCTGGCGATATTGGCAGCACTGGCAAACAATGCAACTAGGGCTAATAACGTTCCTGAACTGTGAAACAATTGTAAGATAAACACCAATGCAGCAAAGCCAATCGATAAATAATCCAACAACGGGTTTTTGATGATTAATACGCCTGATAAGCCGCGTTCGGTGAAAAAAGGAAATACTCGCCCTGCAATCACCAGTATCAATAAAATAATGGTCGAAATCACCATTTGTAAACCAGTCGCCGCACTGTCTGCCAACAAACCTAATTTATCGGCATGAATCAAACCATTACCCACGGCTAAAATCAATAAAATAGCGATGAAAATTAGATTACGATAATTTTTTGTTCGTAGAATCGGCTGGCTGACTTGATAGGCGAGTACAGGTAAAAACGCAAAATCGATCAAGGCAATTAAACCATCAGGCAATAAACCTGCATAAAACGGCACAATCCGACCGTATAACCATAATAAACACAATCCTGCGAGTTTATCGCCTGTCGCAGTCGCTTGTCCTGTCCAGTTTTTAACCGCTGTTAATAAAAAGCCCGCCATTACCGCGACCGAGTACCCCAATAACATTTCATGGGCGTGCCATTCATTGGGAGAAAAATAATTAGTCAGCGTCAACGTGCCTTTAAAAAGACCGTTCCACACTATGATAAGCAGTAATGCGGATAAACCAGCTAGAGCAAAAAAAGCCCTAAAACCTAAATTAAACAGTGGAGTATCAAAGATTTTTTGTGTTTTCATGGGTATGTTTCTAGCCAGTCTAGTTCAGCATTTGAGAATCCCGCAATTATACGCATTTCTCTATTAAAAGGGCCTTTTGGCTTACCACCGACATAATATTGTGTAATCAGTTGTTGATATTTAGCCTCTGGTTCAAAACCTTGTTGCTCACAAACAGTCTTAAACCAATAAGAACCGCGTTCTACATGACCGACTTCATCAGTGAGTATGCGGGTTAATAATGCAACACTGGCTTCATCACCGACACTGTTGAATTTTTCAATCAATGCGGGGGTAACATCTAAGCCTCGCGCTTCCATACACCGTGGAATCAATGCCAACCGTGCCAATAAATCATGCGCTGTTTCTCTGGCATGATCCCACAAGCCGCCATGCGCGGGTAAGTCTCCGTAATCACTGCCCATCGTTTGTAAATGGCTACGGATTAATTCAAAATGCTGTGCCTCTTCATCAGCAACCCGCAACCAATCCTGATAGAATGCCTCAGGCATTCCACGAAACCGATAAACAATATCCCAAGCTAAATAAATAGCAATAAACTCAACGTGAGCAATCGCATGGAAAAAAGCCGCCACGCCTTCTGGTGTGGTTAATTTACGCTTGGGCATAGCTCGCGGTGCTAATAACACTGGTTTATCGGGAAAAGAGACTTCAGTAATAGGCAATACTGGCGCGTCTTCGCTAAAAGTTAATTCGCCATTTGTTAATAATCGCCAAGCGTGATGAGTCACTGCCAGTTTTTCATCGATAGCGGTGTTGTGCAAACAAGCCGCAGCACACACAAATATATTTTTCATTACAGGTTCATAGACATGGTTAGAGTATTGGATTTTTTAGGTTTATTGTTTTATTGCGCGTTAATTTATTGGTTATCCGATCAACAGACCTTGCCAACGCCAAACTTGTTTGAAAATCAGGATAAAGTGATTCACTTCGGAGCTTATTTTGTCATGGGGTTATTCGCATGGCGTAGTTTTAGACACTTAATTAATACGCCTATTATACTGGCTTTAGTCAGTATCGTTTTTTGCAGTTTATACGGTACATCCGATGAGTGGCATCAATTGTTTGTAGTAGGGCGTGTTTCTGATGTTTTCGATTGGTTAGCAGATACCAGTGGTGCGATTGCTGGCGTTTTTTTACTGCATAAACTAGAAAAACAGCAGAACTAAGAGTTTGGAGTGCAAGCTTTGCTGGCAAAGCCTGACCTCCAGCGTAGTGGATTAAATCTGTTGTTTTTACTTTTGAGCATGACTGCTAGACATGAATATCGCTATAACAGGTTTAATTTATTATCCGCTGATTTATAAGGATTTTTTCTTACGATAGGTATTTTTAGTATCCATTTTATATCCATTAATATACCATTCTGAATGCTTGTTTTTTTAGTTGCGTAGCGCGAAAATGATAGCACGAAGTAAGTGGCTTTCTACTGACTTCGAGTGGGTTGTACGATCCACGGTCTCTATAACTGCACCCGACGTTTATGTTGGTGACATTTAAGATGAGCGAATTGTTTTGGGTGCAGTTTTTTTATAGCTTCGATAATTATTGGAGAATTTTATGAATGATGTAACTAAAGAATCAAAAGAAGGCACAAGCGTAACAGCTCCTCGTTCAGCGGCGGATGGTTTACTTTCATTTGACGAGTTTGATAGTTTTTTTGACGATTTTTTGTCTCGCAGATGGTCATTACGTCCATTATTGGGAGGAGGTGTAAGTTTCCCTCGTCTCCCAGAAAGCAGTTTTCTAAAAGTCGATGTACTTGATTACCCCGATAGAATAGAAGTGCAAGCGGCATTACCTGCTGGTATTAACAAAGACGCAGTGGAGCTGTCAATTAACAATCAAGTCCTCAGCATTTGCGCTTCCAGCAAAGAAGAAAAAGAGGAAAAGAAGGAAGAAGGTAAATATTTTCGCAAAGAAATAACACGCGGTGAATTTCAGCGCACATTATCCTTGCCCGAAAATGTCGATGAAAACAGCGCGACAGCCTCATTCCAAGATGGCATATTGAAAATAGCCATTCCAAAAACTGAAAAAAGCAAACGTAAAACTATTGAGATTGCTTGATGGTTAGCGGGTAGGCTAAGAATGGCAACATTTTGTTGGTGTTAAGTTCATAGTAATAAATTCGGATGTATAAAAAACGTCATTGCGGCAGGGATGCCGCAATCCAGAAGCCAAGGATGGTGTACACTCGAACACATCCCTGTGACTAGATTCCAGCATCCATGCTGGAATGACGGCGACTCTTATACACGCCGACTTTTTATTGTGAACTTATAGAGCTAACTGCTAATAAACTGATTATGAAATAATAGGCGAAACAGTGGCAA